>CALPIW020000008.1 GCA_943323725.2 Polynucleobacter meluiroseus
ATGAAGCGGTCGGGCATGCCGGTACGACCGATCACGCCGGGATAATCCTCGGCGTAGACCTCGTTGAGGTAGGCCGTAAGGCCGACGCCGCCGGGGACGCTGTCCAGCTCCGTCATCGTGAAGCCTTGCTCGGTGATGAGGAGGTCCGGACGGAGGACGACGGGGCACTGGTGCTTGACGGCGCGATGGCGGCCATGGGCCACGAGGCCGGCGGGCTTGTAGCGGTCGAGGTATTCGGCGACCCAGGGGGCGTAGACTTCGCGGTTACGGAGGATCTTCTTGTCCGAGAACGAGCGGACGTAGAGGCGTTCGAGCGCGCGGTGGTAGCTCAGGCAGGCCGCGCCGATGCGCTTCAGGTCACGCAGCTGGGCTTCGGTCAGGGCCCAGGGCTCCGGCGAAAGCTTCCAGATCTTCTCCGCGAACAACGGAGTATCGAGGAGCTTCTGGCGGAGGATTTCCCGGGTGGGCATGGCGCGGAGGACTTAGTCCTCGATCTTGATGTCCTTGTTGCGCGTGCGCGGGCCGCCGGCGCGGAGCCAGCCGTTGATGAAGGCGTCGATGTCGCCGTCCATGACCGCCTGGATGTTGCCCGTCTCGACCCCAGTGCGCAGGTCCTTGACCATCTGGTAAGGCTGGAAGACGTAGGAGCGGATCTGGTTGCCCCAGCCGATGTCGCCCTTCTCGCCGTAATATTTCTCCATCTCGGCGCGCTTGTCGTCGATGGTCTTCTCGTAGATGCGGGCGCGGAGGATCTTCATCGCCAGGGCGCGGTTCTTGACCTGGGAGCGCTCGCGTTGGCAGGCCACGACGATGCCCGTCGGGATGTGCGTGAGGCGCACCGCGGATTCGGTCTTGTTGACGTGCTGGCCGCCTTTGCCGCTGGAGCGGTAGACGTCGACGCGCAGGTCGGCTTCGTTCACCTCGACGTCGATGTCATCGTCGATTTCCGCGACGACGTCGACGGAAGCGAAGGACGTGTGCCGGCGGGCGTTGGCGTCGAAGGGGGAGATGCGGACGAGACGATGGACGCCGCGCTCGGCCTTGACGTAACCGTAGGCGTTCGGGCCTTCGAGGCGGAAGGTGGCCTGGCTGATGCCGGCGCCTTCGCCTTCGGCGATGTCTTCGACTTCGATCTTGAAGCCGCGACGTTCGGCCCAGCGCGTGTACATGCGGTAGAGCAGGTCGGCCCAGTCGTTGGACTCCGTGCCGCCGGCGCCGGCCTTGACGGTGACGATGGCGTTGGAACGGTCATGCAGGCCGGAAAGGAACGAGGCGATCTCCAGGTCGGACACGGCGGCGAGCAGGTCGGTGGCGAGTTTGCGGAGTTCCTCGACTTCGGCGTCGGCGGTGCCGTCCGGGGACTCGGTGATCAGTTCGGCGAGGGTCTTGGCGTCTTCGATCTGGCGACGAAACGCGATCTGCGGGGCGACGATGTTCTTGTGGCCGTTGCACTCCGAGATGACCTTCTGGGCGGCCTTCTGGCTGTCCCAGAAATTCTGGGCGGCCATCTGCTCTTCGAGCTTGGCGATCGCGGCCTGTTTGCCGGGGACGTCGAGGAACTTCCAGAGGTAGCCGGCGCGGCGTTCGATTTCGTCGAGATTGGCTCGGATTTCAGGCGGAATATACATCGAAAGGACTGGGGAGAGGGAGGGCTGGCCGCGGAGCGCGGCAAGCGAAGTTCGGTGATACGGAGGCCGGGCGGCGTTTTCAATGTCAGAGTGCTCCGCGGCCGCATCAGGGTCGCACTTGCGCCCCGGCGAGGGAAGGGCATACATCCACCCCATGTCCACCCTCGAAGGCCTGAGTTTCGCCCAGATCGCCGGCCCCGTGCCCGAACGTCGGGTGCTCGCCAACGGACTCGAGGTCATCTACTCCCACCGCCCGGGCATCGGTCTCTGCACCGTCCAGGCCTGGGTGCGCACGGGCAGCATCCACGAGGGCCGCTGGGAAGGCTCGGGGATCTCGCACTACCTTGAGCACATGGTGTTCAAGGGCACCGGACGTTTCACGAACCGCGAGCTGACCGACGCCATCCACCGCAGCGGCGGTTCTTCCAACGCCTACACGACCTTCGACCGGACGGTGTATTACGTCGACGCCCCGCAGGAAGGTTTCGAGACCGCGATGGAAGCCATCGCCGACATGGTCTTCGATCCGCTGATCACCGACGCCGACGCGCGGATGGAGCGCGAAGTCATCCTGCGCGAGATCGCCATGTGCGACGATGAGCACGACCAGATGCTCGCGAAGTCGGTGCTCGAGGAGGCCGTCCGCGCGCATGCGCTTCGCCAGCCCGTCATCGGCCACCGTGAGCTCTTCATCCGCATCACGCCCGACGACCTCCGCGCCTACCATGCCGGACGTTACGTCCCTTCCAATGTCGTGCTCGCGCTCGGCGGCAGCATGCCGCCCGAAGAAGCCTTCGCCTCCGCCGAACGCTGGTTCGGCCGCTTCGCCCGCCGCCCGCTCGTCGAAGCCCCGGACCAGTTCGAGCCCCCGCAGGGCGGCGTCCGCCGGGCCGACCTCGTGCGCGATGTCAGCACCGTGAAGGGCGTCTCCAGCTGGCGCATCCCGGGTTATTTCGACGAAGGCCGTCTCGCGACGGACCTCTTCCTCGGCGTGCTCGGCGCCGGTAACAGCTCCCTGCTGTGGAGCGAACTCCGCGAGAAACGTAAGCTTGTGCACGCCATCGACGCCTCCGGCTTCGGTATCCGCGACCTAGGCCTGGCCTGGTGCAGCTGGAGCGGGGAAGCCGGATCGGATGCGGGTGTCGTGGAGCGCGCCATCGCCGAAGTCGTGGACGGTCTGCTGCAGCGCGGCGTCACGGCCGACGAGTTCGCCAAGGTGCGCCGTCAGTCCGTGGTGGGGATGGTCAACGGCCAGAAGAATATCCATGGGCTGACCAGCCGGGTCGCCCATGCGGCGACGATCGGATACGACATCGCCTGGCCCCAGCGCGGAGTCGAACACCTGGCCCGCCTCGGCGCCGAAGACCTCACTCGGGAGGCTCGCAAATGGCTTCGCGCGGAGAACGTGACCCTCGGCACCATGCGCTCGGCGAAGGTCCAGGCCGTCGCCACGACTGCTTCTGTCGTGGCCACGCCGGATCGGTTCGAGACTTTGACGCTGGATAACGGCGTCCGGGTGGTGCTGCAGCACGACGATACCATCCCCAAGGCGGGACTCGGCGTCTTCCTGGCGGCCGGCGTCGCTTACGAGGACGAAGCCAAGCGCGGCACGACCGGTTTGCTCGGCACGCTGTTCGCCCGGGATACCGCCCGTCGCTCCAAGGAGGACGTCGCTCAGTTGGTCGACGGACTCGGCGCCACTTTTGCGGACCACGGTTCGCAGGTCTCCTGCGGGCTCTGGGGCGAGGCGTTGAGTTCGGATTTCGATCAGCTCGCCGAACTGGTGACGGACGGCGTCCTGACGCCTCAATTCCTTCCCGAGACTTTCGCCACCGAGCGCGCCGCCCTCATCAGCGCCTGCCGCGAAGCCGAAGACGACATCGTCGAGAAGGCGCGCCTGCGTCTCCAGCGCCAGTATTTCGGCACCCATCCTTTGGCGGTCGACGCGTGCGGCACGCCGGAGACCTTGGCGCGGATCGAGCCGACGGACCTTGCGGAACTCCATCGTAAGCTCGTCGTGGCGGACAACGTCGTCGTCGGCGTGAGCGGCGCCTTCGACCGTAAGTCGGTCATGGACTTCATCCACCGTCGTTTCGGGGTTTTGCCGAAGGCCGCGTTGACCCGTCGGACCTTGCCGCTGCACGTGCCGGCGGCCGCCTCCCGTCTGCAGGAGCATGCCACCGGTGAGCAGGCCGTCGTGGCTTTGGCTTTCCCGCATTGCGGCTTCGCTCCCGACGAAGTCGTCGCGGCGAACGTCACCGAAGAACTTCTCAGCGGCATGGCCAGCGGACTGTTCCGGCGCGTGCGCGAAGAGAAGGGCATGGCCTATTTCGTCGGCGCCACGCGCGTCGAGGTGGTCGACCAGGGCATGTTCTATCTCTACGCCGGCACCGCGCCGGCCTCCGCGGCAGCCGTCGTCACCGAGATGCGCCTCGAGCTGGAGCGCCTCCGCGCGGGCAAGTTCGGCGCGGACGAGATCGCGGATGCCAAGCGGCGGATGCGGGTCTCCCGCCGTCAGGGCCGTCAGTCCGCCGGCGCCCGCATGCAGGGCGCGCTCGTCCGCGAAGTCGCCGGACTCGGGGCCAACTTCGATGCCGAGTGGGATCGCCGTATGGCGCTCACCGACGAGGCCGCCGTGCAGGCCTTCGCCCGGCGATTCCTCGACGTCAAGTTCGAGCAGGAGCTCGTCGTCCTCCCGAAGGCCTGATCAGGCTTCCGTGAAGTGGCGTTTCGCCACCACGGCCGAGATGATGCCCGGGATGGCGAGGCTCAGCGCGAACAGGAAGTAATGCGCATAGCCAAGATGTTCGGCCAGCGCGCCGGCCCATAGTCCCGGCAGGTAGTTGGCGAGCAGGGCGAAGGTCGAGAGCGCGGCGTAGCGGACCGCGGCGCCGGGACCTGCGGCCAGCTTCATCATCGCGAGGATCAGGGCGCAGAGGCCGGCGCCATAGGCCACGTATTCGACGATGAAGACGGCCCCGATGACGCGGAGGTCGTGCGTGCCGTCATAGGCCAGCCAGGCGAAAGCCGCCAGCGGCAGGTGCATCATCACGCCGAGCGGCAGGAGCGAGCGGGCGAGTCCCAGGCGGGCGACGACGAGTGAGCCGATGACGCCGCCGAGCGCCAGACCGCCGACCGCGGAAAGCATGCGCAGGAAGGCGTAGGTCTCGTTGTCCAGGCCGAGCCCGCCGTGCTCGGCGGATTTGGAGAAGAGCGGGATGATGCGGGCCATGTGCACTTCACTGGCGCGATAGAACAGGATCAGGCCGAGCACGGCGTAAAGCCGCGGGTCGCTCCCGAGCGAGCGGAGGCCAGCCTGCATGACGGCGAAGCGCTCCTTCACGGTACTCTGGTCCGATGCGGTGCGGGGTTCGGCCGCCAGTCCCCAGGCGTTGGCGCCGAGGGTGAGCAGGGCGAGCAGGGCCGCCGCGACCATCGCCCAGGACCAAGCATCCACCGTCTGGGGGCCTTCGTCCATGATGCGCCCGACGAGCCAGATGAGCCCCGGGCCGGCGAGCACCGCCCCGACCTTCGTGGCGACGTTCAGCACGCCGGCATGCGTGGCGCGGCTCCGGTCGTCGAGCGCGGCGACGAAATAACCGTCGAGCGCGAAGTCGTGCGCGGCGGCGAGCAGCGACAGCATGATGAGGCAGCCGATGATGCCGCTCAGCGAGGCCTCACCGGCGCCGAGGAACATGGCCATCAGGCCGAACACGGCGGCGATACCGAGTTGCGACGCGAGGATGAAGCGGCGCGGATCGAAGCCCGCGACCAGCGGGGACAGGAGGATCTTGAAGCCTACGATCAGTCCGAAGATCGCGACGGCCTGGGTGTTCCGGGCGTCGGGATACCCTAGGTCCTTGAGCGCGACCGGGAGGGCTTCGTCGCGGACCGCGGCGGGGATGGCCTGGAAAAGGTAGGCGGCGAAGACCCAGAGCCAGGCGCGGCGGGGAATCGTCGCGGCCTCCTTCATCGCTTAGGCGCCTTCGCCGAGCTGGGCGCGACCGAAGTGGTCGACCGAGCGCAGGAGGCCGTCGACGAACTTGGTGACGGTGATGTTGAGGCCGAGGAGCTCGGTGTCGGTCAGGTCGAGCATTTCGCCGGGCTTGAAGGTGCGGGTCGTGTCGCTCAGGCGGGCGATCGTCTTCGGCTTACCCGCTTCGCCGGCGCCATGGACCGTGACGCCGGGAGGCGGGGTCGGCGCGACAGCTTCGGCCGCGGGTTCGGCGAGGACTTCGACGTCCTTCATCGCCTTGAATTCGAGGGTCAGCGAGCCGTCCGGCGTGATGTCGTCGTTGGTGACGAGGCCGCCGCGGGCGAGCACGCGCAGGGCGGCCGCGAGGCTGAAGATCCCGTCCTCAAGTTCGCAGACGATGCCGAAATCTTCTTCCAGCGCCGTGAAACGCGACTGGAGGTTCATCTTGAGGAAGGCTTGGTGCTTCTCGCCGATGATCTTCTCGATGAGCGGGTCGCGGCGGGGGTTCTTGCCTTGTTCGCGGATGAAGAGGCAGAGCAGGTAGCACTGCGCCATGGATTCCGAGGAGAGCGTGAGCAGGTCGTTGATCGTGGTGCGGAGCATCAGGCCGCGGGCGTAGGCGAGCATCTGTTCCGGGGGCAGGTGCGCCTGCGGGACCGGCATCACGCGCGAGACGGACGAGAAGTGCTCATAGACCTTCGGGTCCGCCGTATGCAGGCCGGCGATGCTGAAGGCGAGCATGTCATGCTGGCGCTGCAGGGCCGTGAAGAAGGTGCGGCTGATGTTCTGGAGCGAGAGGACGCTCTCGCCTTTGCCGGGAGGAGGTTGGGACATGGGGGGTCAGCTAGCGGGATTGGAACCCTTGTCCTTGGCGTGGCGAGCCCTTTTGCGGGAGAGGAAGCCGTCGGCGCGGGGTTGGGGCGTGGAGGCGAACCAGGCGAGCGCCAAGGGGGCGATTTCCGCGAGGCTGAGCGGCGGCTGGCCGACCAGGCCGGGGAAACGGTAGCAGTGTTCGACCCGCGGCTGGATCTCCGGGTCGAGGCGGCCGCCCGGGATGAGCAGGGCGAGGTGACGAGCGGGTACGCGGACGGGGACGGCGAGGTCGATCTTGCGACCCATGTCCGGCGAGAGGGCCACCACGCAGCAACGGTCCTCGACGAGCTTGAGCAGGCCGCCGAGGGCGGCGGCGCGCATGAGGCGGAGCTGTTCCATCGCGCCGCGGGCGAGGTGCCAGGCTTCGGGATGGTGGGCGAGCTTCTCGGTGCCGCCCGAAAGCAGCAGGCGCTTGAGGCCGAAGGCGGCCATGCCGCGGGCGATGGCCGCGAGGTCCGCGGGATCGGTGACGCCGTCCGCGATGACGATGCTCTCGCGGCTTTCGCGCCATTCGGCGAAATCGGAGATGCGCGCCAGACCCGGTTCGGGGCGCATCGTCAGGGCGCACACGTCGGAGCACGGACCTTCGGCCGTCTGGGCGAGTTCCATCGCGCCGACGATGCGCGTCTTGACGCCGAGTTCGGCGAAGGTCGCGTCGTGTTCGGCGAGGTTCGGGGCGAAGGCGGCCGTCGCGACGACTTCCCGCAGCGCCTTCGGGTGATGCTTGAGGCAGGCGAGCAGCGGAGCGATGCCTCGGAGGATCAGGCGGTGAGGGTGGGGGTCTTGGGTGTTCACAGAATGCGGCCCTCGTCGAAGTCGATCATGTCGGCGAACGAGATGACGTCCGTGCGGTGCTCGGAGTTCATCTTGCGCTTGGCGTCGAGGAGAGCTTCGCGGCCCATCTCGCTCATGCCTTTCTGGACCAGTTCGCGGTTCCAGACGTGGACGCGGAGATCGGCGGGGAAAAGGGCTTTCAGGCGGGCGTCGAGGTCGGCCTCGTCGCGGGCTTCGCGGACGCAGGTGATGACCTGTTCGGGATCCACGCCGAGGTGGAGGCAGAGGAAACGGTCGAAGCCTTTGCAGAAATTGCGCTGGTAGGATTTCGGCAGTTCACCCTTCAGGTGCTTGCGGGCCTTGGCCAGGAAGCGCGGCAGGTGCAGCAGGCCGGTGCCGGCATGCGGGATGTAGGACGACGGCAGGTCGTAGCAGATCTCGCCGGTGGCTTCGGAAAAGCCGTTGGGGCGAGGTGAGGAGGGCGTGGTCATTTCGAAGGAGAAGCGGCCGAAGCCTGCAGCCAGGGGGCGAGCTCGGAGGAAAGCGCCGCCAGGTTGGCGGACTGAGCCTGGACGAAGGCGGCGGCGGTGCGTTCCTTGAGGGGGCTGGCGTGGGTAAGGGTCTTGACGGCGACGAGCGTACCGTCGGCTTTTTCGAGGCGGCAAGATAGCTGCAAGGAAGCGGTGGATGTCTTATCCGTCCCGCCCGGGAGGGAGAAGATCGAGCGTTCGGGTCCGGCCGGGGCGAAGATCTCCATCTTGTCCACGGTGAGCAGAAGCACGAGGTGATCCTCGGAAGGCGTCTGCGTGGCTGTGACGACGCCGCTCAGGGCGACGAGGTGACGTCCTACCGTCTCTGGAATGGCGCGGTCGAGCGGGGCGATCCAGCGGTGTGCGTCCTCGATCTGGACCCAGCCATTGTCGTCGAGGAGCACGACGTTGGGACGGCGGAGGGCGGAAGGAATGACGGCCCGCGGGATGAAGACCTGTGGTCCGGCGGAAACAGCCCGGTTCGGTTGGGCGCCCGGCGAAGCGAACTGATGGAAGACGACGGCCTCGCTTTTCTGGTCGAAGATGATGCAGCCGCTGAGGAGCGCGGACAGGCCGAGGATGGCGGCGCGCAGGATCATTTGGCAGGCGGCGCCTCCTTGGTTTCGGCGGCCGGCGTGGGGGACTTGCTGCGACCTTGGATGATCGTCTCCGGGTTACGTTCGAGGAAGTCGGCCAGCGAACGGATGGCCTGCGCGGCTTCCGAGACGTCGGCGAGCGCCTGATCCAGGTCGCGTCGCGCGGGTGAACCGGGCTTGGTCAGCGTGCGGAGGTGTTCCGAGGTCTCGTTGAGGCGTTCGAGGGCCTTGCGGCCGGCGACCGCCATGCCCTTGATGTCGTCGGCGACCGGATCGACCTTGGAGGAGAGACGCTTCACCAGGGCGTCGACGCCCTGCATCGCGGCGGAGAAGTCGGCCACCGCGCGGGGGATGGTCGGGTCACCCGTGATCTTGACGATGTTGGCCGACGCCGCCACGAGGTTGCCGTTGATCTTCTCGAAGTCGATCTGCGCGGCGCCTTGGTCGATGCGGCCGAGGATCGAATCGACCTTCTTCGTGATGTTGACGAAATCGATGCGGCTGAGCTGGTCGAGCGTCTGGGAGATGGCCTTCGTCAGGGCGCCGAGGTTCGAGGGCTGGGTCGGGATCTCCGGGAGCGGTCCGTCCTTCGCATGGAGCTTGAACGTCGAGTCGGGGAAGTAATCCAGCTCGACGTAGAGCACGCCCGTGACCACCGACTGCTGCTGGAGCTTGGCGCGCAGGCCCTTGCTGATCGAGACGCCGAGGCCTTCTTTCTGCAGGAGGGCTTGGTCGAGTCCGCGGCGCGTCAGCAGGTCAGGTGAGAATTCCATCACGACCGGCACCGAGTAGTCGGCGGCGGACTGGCCCGAAGTGTGGAGCAGGACCTGGCTGACCTTGCCGATCGTCACCCCGCGGAATTTGACCGGGGCGCCGATATCGAGTCCGCTCACCGAATCGTCGAAGTAGGCGATCGCTTCCGGCTTGGCGCCCGTGAAGGAGCCCGCCCCGAGGAGGACGACGGCGGCGATGATGAGCAGGATCCCGCCGGCCACGAAGGCTCCGATCAGTGTCATGTTGGCGGAACGGCGCATGGTCAGTCGATACGTGCTTGGGTGAAGAAGGCGTGCACCTTCGGGTGTTGGCCAGCCTGAAGGAAGCTTTTCGGCGGCCCGTATGCGCCCATGGTGCCCGTCTCCGGGTCGAGGTAAATGCAGAAGTCCGCCGTCCGGAGGATGCTCGGGATCTCGTGGCTCACCAGGACGACCGTGGTGCCGAAGGCTTCGCGGAGGCGGAGGATGAGTTCGTCCAGTCGTCCGGAGCTCATCGGGTCGAGGCCGGCGCTGGGCTCGTCGAGGAAGATGACCCGGGGGTCGAGCGCCATCGCCCGCGCGATGCCGGCGCGCTTGGCCATGCCGCCGCTGATCTCGGAGGGCAGCTTGTCCATGGCGTCGGCCAGGCCGACCAAGGCCAGTTTGTATTCGGCGAGCTGGCGCATCTCCTTGGCCGGGCAGCGCAAGAATTCGCGCATGGGCATCTCGATGTTCTCGCGCAGGGTCAGCGAGGAGAACAAGGCCGCGCCTTGGAACAGGAAGCCGCTGCGGCGCAGGATGTCCTGTCGGGCGGATTCGTCCGCCGTGGCGAGATCGACGCCCATCAGGCGGGCGCTGCCGCCGAGCGGGGCGTCCAGTCCGCCGAGGGCGCGCATGAGCGTGCTCTTGCCGCAACCGCTGGGCCCGACGATGGCGAGGATCTTGCCGGCGGGCAGGGCGAAGGACAGCCGGTCCATGATGACCTTGCGACCATGGCCGATGGCGAGGTCCGCGCAGCTGACGATGTCCGTCGGGTCGCTCACAGGTTGAAGAGGTTGAAGATGACGGCGAAAATCGCGTCGGAGACGACGATCAGCGTGATGCCGAGCACGGCGGCCGAAGTCGCGGCCTCGCCGACCCCGAGGGCGGAGCGTTTCGCGACGGAGCCGCGGTAGCAGCCGGCCCAGGCGGCGATGAAGCCGAAGGCGATGGATTTGATGAAGCCCACCAGGAAGCTCTTGAACGAGATGGCCCGGATCGCCTGCGTGAGGTATTGCTCGACGCTCAGGTCGCCCGCGCAGGCGACGATCATGCCGCCGAACACGCCGACGAAGGTGGCGAAGACCGCGAGCAGCGGGACCATCAGCGTCACCGCGAGGATGCGCGGGAGCGCGAGGTACTCGACGGGTTGGATGCCGAGCGCGCGCAGGGCGTCGGTCTCCTGGCTGACGTTCATGCTCCCGAGCTGGGAGGCGAAGGCGGTCGAGGTGCGTCCGCAAGCGATGACGCCCGTCATCAGGGCGCCCATCTCGCGGGTCATGGCGAGGGAGACGAGGTTCGCGACGTAGACGGTCGCGCCGACCTGACGGAGCTGGATGAGGCCGACGTAGGCCATGATGAGGCCGGTCAGGAAGCCGAGCAGGGCGACGATCGGCAGGGCGTCGACGCCCGCGGTCTGCAGCTGCAGCGTGAAGTCGCCCCAGTTGACCTTGGCCCGGCCGATGAGCATGCGGGCGAAGCCGAGGGAGGTGTGCCCGATATGCTCGAAGGCCCGGGCCCAGGAAGAGCCGCTTTCGACGCCCCATGTGCCGAACTGCTCCAGCAGGCCCAGTTTCTCGTCCCCCGTCTCCTGGAAGGCGGCTTTCTCGGCCATGCGGACCAAGGACTGGAGGCGGGCCGGGAGGGCGGTCAGGTCGAACTCGCGGATGTTCTTGCCGTGCGCATGCAGCCAGGCGGGCAGGGAGGAGTCGAAGTCACCGAGGTCCTCGGCCACGACCCGGACGCGGTCACCGCGGACGACGACGGACGGGAGAGGGTCGTCGAGGTTCCAGCAGCCGCCGACCGTCACCACGGCGAGGCCGTCGGCGCGGACTTCCGTCCGGGCAAAAGGCGAGCCTGAGGGCGGTTGGGACATCCTGATGGTCAAATACTTGGGCAGCCTTGGCTTCACAAGTCAGAAAGGCGTTGTCCCTGCCTGCGGACGTCGCTTTGCTGTCGTTTCGTCGATGTCCTTCGCCCGTCCATTCGCCCTCCTTTGCCTCACCGGCCTCGCTTCGGCCGCCGAGTCCGCTGACACGCCTTGGGTGGTCGCCGTCACGGAGGAGAACGACAAGTTCACGCCCACGAATAAGGATCGATATTACACCCAAGGTTTGAAGGTGTCGGTGAACCGCGGCGATGGCGTCTTCTTCTCGATGACGCAGGAGATCAATACGCCGGCCGATACGCTGAACCCCCCTTCGGTGTCTCCCCCTTACACGGATCTGCCTTATTCCGGCGCTCTCTACTTCGGTTACGGTTACGGCCGCGTCCTGGAGCGTAAGGGCCGGCGCGACAGCATGTTCTCCGTCGAGGCGAAGTTCGGCGTGATCGGTCCCGCGGCCGGCGGCGAGACGGTCCAGAACAAGTTCCACGACCTCATCAATACCCCCCAGGCGGTCGGTTGGGGTACGCAGCTACCCAACGAACTGCTCTTCAATCTCGACGGCGAGTTCCGCCATCGCTTCGACCTCGATGGTCCGGACAAGGACACCCGCGATCTCATCGCGCGGGCGGTGCTGCAACTCGGCACCATGCGGACCGAGGCCATCTTCGGCGCTCAATTCCGCTGGGGCTCTGACCTGGGACGTTCCTGGGGCCACAGCTATATCCGCCACTCGAACGGTTACGACCCGTCCTCGGACCTGCGTGGCCCGGGCAAGGATGGCTTCGCCTTCTGGGGCTTCGCCGACACGCAGGTCGAGGTCGTCGTCCGGAATTACGCCACCGACGGCACTAACTTCCGCGACTCCCGCGGGGTGGAGCGCTCGCCGATCGTCCTGCAGGCCGCCTTAGGTTTCACCGCGCAGGTCTCGTCCTGTTCGCTGACCTATTTCTGTGCCGCCCGCACCAAAGAGTTCGAAACGCAGGATGGCTTCCATCTGATCGGCGGACTCAAGGGCCAATTCCTCTTCTGAACATGTCCGTCATCGCCGTCGTCGACGTAGGCTCCAATTCCATCAAGGTCGCGGTCGTCGCCGCGGCCGACCGCCGAGAACTCGGCCGCAGATCCGAACCCGTCCGTCTCCAGCCGGAGGGCGGACCGGCCGAACCTTTCTCGCCGGAAGCGCGCGCCGAAGCCGTCGCGGCCATCGGTCGACTGCTGGCCTTCGCGCGTTCGCTCGGGGCGACCCGTTGCTGCGTGCTCGCCACCAGCGCCGTCCGCGAATCCGTCAGCCGACAGGAGTTCGCCCGTCAGGTCGAAGCCGCGACCGGCGTGCCGCTGACCATCGTCTCCGGCGAAGTGGAGGCCCGCCTCGCCGCGGCCGGCGTCCGCTCCGATCCGGCTTACCAGGCCTACGCCGACATCCTTTCCTTCGACCTCGGCGGCGGCAGCCTCGAGGTTTCCGTCCTGCGCGGTCAGCGTTGCGTGCTCGCGCGCAGCTTTCCCTTGGGTTCGGTCCGATTGACCCATGGTTTTCTGCGTGGTGGCAACGGCCCGGTCGACGAACTCGACCAGCTTTCCATCCGGACCCATCTCCTTGCTTCCCTCCAGACCGTGGTCCCCGCGGGCGCGGCGGAGAAGTTCCTGGTCGTCGGTGCCGGCGGCGTCTTCGCCGCGGT
Organism: Polynucleobacter meluiroseus; assembly: GCA_943323725.2. Taxonomy (GTDB): domain Bacteria; phylum Verrucomicrobiota; class Verrucomicrobiia; order Opitutales; family UBA953; genus UBA953. Next base: position 12,952 of record CALPIW020000008.1, read on the forward strand.
GGCCCTGCACCTTGAAGCCTTGGGCGAAGCTCCGGTCGGCGGACGACTGCCCTTGCTACGTATTCGTGAGCTTCGTGATCGTATGTGCGCGACCGACCTGGCCGGGCGACGGGCGATTCCCGGCATCCCGGCGGACCGGGCCGACATCATGCCCGCGGCTTTGATCACCCTTTGCGTGCTGGCGGACCTGACGGGGGCGGAAGCCTTCCATCTTTCGCACTACGGCGTTCGACATGGCATGATTGAGCTGCTCCTTGGTCCTTCCGGAGAACATCTCTGAACATGAACCACATCTGCTTCCTCTTCCTGGCCGTGGTCGGACTTTCCGCCGCCACCGAGACCGGGAAGGTCGTCTCCGTCGCCGCGGACGGATGGGCGAAGATCGTGCATGCGGATGGTTCGACTAACTTCCTTCGTCGCTTCTCCGAGGGCGACCGCAAGGTAGGCTGGACGGGTCGCTTGGTCCGCTATGACGCCGTGACGGAAGGCGGCGAGACCGTGGCCCGTGGCATCGTCTCGGCCGACCCCGAGGAACTCCGGCGGGTCGCCGAAGTCACCGACGTGCTGCGCCGTGAGACCGTCGACAAAGGCCGCTTGGTCACGCGGATGCCCAACGAGCTGATGCCGAACATGGCGCTCTGGGATCAGGACGGCCGCTTGGTGATGAAGAAGGATCTCCTCGGTCATGCCGTCGCGCTGAATTTCATCTTCACCAGCTGCCGGGTCGCCCGCATGTGCCCGGCCTCGACGGCCTGCATGAAGTCCCTGGGCGATCAGCTCGCCAAGGATCCCGCCGCCGCCGGCATCCGGCTGGTCACGATCACCTTCGATCCGGAAACCGACACCCCCGGCCAGCTTCGTGCCTACGCCGACGGCTATGGCATCGACCATGCCCGGCATCGGTTCCTCACCGGCGACGCCGGTCAGATCAAGGACCTCATGCGCCACTACGGCATCCAGACCCTGCGGGATGACGGCACGATCGTCCACAACGCCGCCCTTATCGTCATCACCCCCGAAGGTCGCATCGCCTACCGGAACGAAGGCGCATCGTTCGACGCCGAAGAAGTCGCCCGCCGATTGCTCGCCCTCGAAGGAGGCGCCGGCGCCCGCCGCTGATGTCGCCCCTCCGCCAGGTCGGGATCATCACGCTCGTCGCCGTCGTAGGTTTCTTCGGCCTGCGGGCCTTGCCCGATACCCAGTGCACGTTCCTGCACGCCGATCATCAGCCGGTCGTCGTCGACGGACTGGAGTTCTGCGGGCTCAACGAGGAGGCTAATTTTTATTCGCCGAAAGCCCTCCGTTTTCCGGTCGAACTCAAGGTCACCCTGGACGCCGCCGGGACGGCCGGTGAGCTCCGTCTGCTGAAGGATGATGGCCATCCGTATTACGCCCACGAGGTGGCCGTCTCCCATACGCAGCGCGTCCATCTGCATCTCCGTCAGCGCGGCGGTGAAAGGGCTTATGCCCACGTGCATCCTCAGCCCGCCGCCGACGGTTCCTGGCGATTCGAGCTACCCGCTCATCTGAAGGGCGTGCCTCTCCGGGCTTACGTCGATTTCACGGATGTGCGCACCGCACGGACCATGCTCGCCGAAACCGACGTGACGTCGACGACGGCGGCTTCCGCTCAGGCTCTCGCGACCCGCAACCGGATCGTCGAGCTGACCGCTTCGACCACCCAGACCGGCTCCTCGGCGATGATCCGGCTTCAGCTGGCGGGCCCGTCTGGCAAGACCCTCCGCCTCAAGCCCATCATGGGTTCGCTGGGCCATGCGGTCGTCTTTTCGGTCGATCGCCCGGAGGCGGGCTATGCGCACATGCATCCGACCCTCGAGGGCGGCGAATACGCGGATAATCCGACGTTGGCTTTCCGCCTGCGCTTACCGCCTCCGGGTAACTACGACTTCTGGCTGAATCTCAACGACGGCCAGGATGAGCTCCTGCGCGCGACGTTGGTCGTCACGCCTTGAGCTGTCGGAAATACTCCACCGTCTCGGCCAGGCCGGACTGGACCGAAGACTTGGGTTTCCACCCCGCGGAAAGCAGACGCTCCGTCGAAGCCAGAGAATGGCGGACATCACCGGCCCTCGGAGGAAGGTGTTCGATCACCGACTTCGAGCCGGTGAGACGCAGGATCTCCTGCGCGAGTTCGAGGATGGATTGGCTGCGTCCGTAGCCGACGTTGTAGGTGCCGGCCATCTCGGCCGAAGCTCCGGCGTAGGCCAGCGCGCCGACGATGTCCGCCACGTGTACGAAATCACGGGTCTGGCCGCCATCGCCGTGGATGCCGATGGGCTCGTGGCGGAGGGCCTTGGCGATGAAGATCGGCACGGCCGCGGCGTAGGCCGAGCGCGGGTCCTGCCGGGGGCCGAAGACGTTGAAGAAGCGCAAGGAGGTCGTGCCGAGGCCGTGGGTCTGGCGGCAGGCTTCGAGCAGACGTTCGCCGGCGAGCTTGGTCTCCGCGTAGGGGGACTTCGGCTCCGGCGACATGCTCTCCAACTTGGGTACCGTCGGGTTGTCGCCGTAGATGGCGGCAGAGGAAGCCAGGACGACCTTGCGGGCGCCCGCGGCCACGGCGGCGGCGAGGACGCGCCGCGTCCCTTCGGTGTTGAGTTCGGCGCATTCCGCGGGCTTGGCGACGGATTCGGGCACCGAGATCATGGCGGCGAGATGGTACACTTCTTCGGCGTCGGCCATCGCTTCACGCAAGGACGCGTCGTCGAGGATCGAGCCGCGCACGAAGCGACAGGCGATGCCTTCCAGGTTGCGGGCGTAGCCGCTCCGCAGGTCGTCGAGGACGGTGACCTGCGCTTGGCCGGCGAAATGGCGGACGAGATGGGAGCCGATGAAGCCGGCTCCGCCGGTGATGAGGACACGTTTGCTCATGCGCGTTCGACGATTTCCCGCATGGCGGGCAGCTGCTCCTCGATCGAGGCCACCAGCTTGAACTGGGTGCGGCAGCGGTCGAGGTTGTGCGTGGGGCGCTTGATCTTGAAGTAGGTGTCGCCTTCGAGCCAGTCGGTCAGGAAGCGCAGGCCGATCTCGAAGGTGATGAGCTTCCCCGCGAAGGGCAGGAGTTCCTTTTCACGGGGCGTGAGGAAGCCGCGGGCGGAAGCGAGGTAGCCGCGGACCAAGGCAGCGAACATCGGGAGCTGCATCCTGACCAGGGAGAGTTCCGTCTCGTCTTCGGCAGCGGGAGAAGTC
>CALPIW020000009.1 GCA_943323725.2 Polynucleobacter meluiroseus
CACCTCGTCCCCGCCGGCACTGGTCTGCCCGCCTACCGTCGTATCCGCGTCTTCCCGACCGAGGCTACGGCCTAAGCCTGACCTGAGGTCGTTCACGACCCCGCCCCTGACCGGGCGGGGTCTTTGTTTTTAGGCTATTCCCCTCTGTTTGGGGGTTGAAGCCATCCGCTTTTCACCTATCAGTCAGGTACCCCCCAAGAACACCCCCCATGTCTCGCTTCCTTATCGCTGCCTCGGCCCTCACCGTCACGACCCTGGTCCAAGGCGCCAACTGGGTTCCGACCTCGCCCCTCGTGCAGATCGGCAACGACTGCGACCTCTTCTTCGACGCCTCCACCTACCTGGAAGTGACCGATAATCTCTACTCCGGCGCGACCAAGACGTCGGCCACGCAGTGGCTCGTCACCCCTGGCCTGTCCCTCGAATACGGCAAGGACTCCGCCTTGTCCGTGGAGTTCAAGGCCAGCCGCTCCCTGGTCCACTTCAACGGCTCCCAGTTCGCCGGACTCGAAGATGACCGCGACGCCCTCAGCCTCGGGGTGACTTACGCCGACGGCGGCCCCCTGAAGCTTTCGCTCAACTCCTCCTACCGCGTCACCGCTCGTAATGACGACCTCCAGATGCAGGGTGTCAGCGGCTCCGTCATCGGCGCCACGCTCGTCCGTCAGGGTAATTACGTCCATAACTTCCGCGCCGACTACAAGCTGACCGAACGCCTCTCCGTCGGCCTCGGCTACATCCGCAGCTTCAACCAGTACCTTGACCCGGTCACGATCGTGAACAGCGGGGTTTCGACCTTCAACACCAACCCGCTGACCGAGCTGAACACCCAGTCGATGCCGCTCAGCTTCGATTACCAGGCCTTCGAGAAGCTCAGCTTCGGCCTCGTCCTGCAGCATGACGTGACCGATTACTCGGCCGCTCCTTACTTCAGCAGTGCCACGCCGGTCCGCCCGGCCCTCGACCACCAGCGCCTCGAGAAGGACTTCGCCGGCCTCACGGCCAAGGGCCAGCTGACCGAATCCGGCAAGCTCAACGGCGTGATCCGTGCCGGCTTCAATCGCTACAACTACGACAACACCGAGACCCAGACCGACCCGTCCTACTCGGTCAGCCTGAGCCATGTGCTCACGGAGCGCCTCAGCCACTCGCTGACCCTCGGCCGTGACATCAACGCCGCCACGACCAACGGTCGCATGGAGACCCTCACTTATAACTACGGCGTCAGCTACGCCGCCGCCGAAGACCTCGACTTCAACCTCTCCGTCTCCAAGAGCGACGTCGAAGTCGCCGCTAACTCGCTCCTGACGACGATCGACACGATGACCTACGTCCTGGGCGCCAGCTACAAGTACAATTCGCACCTGAGCTTCCAGGCGAATTACAACTTCACGGACGCCAAGGCCTCCAACGCCTCGTCGACCTTCGACTCGAACACCTTCTCGGTGTCCGCCTCCTTCCGCTACTAAGCGGCAGGGAAGGGCGCGGAGGCATGAGCAAGGCCCTGGTCTTCGTCGACCCGGGCGTGCTCCTCTCCGTGGGCTGGCGGATTTCCTGCCAGCGCCCCCTCTCGGCGGTCTCTCCGGGGGCATGATGCCCTGCGGGACCGGTTGACCCGGACCGGCTTCTTGCTTACCGTCTTACCCATGACTTCCGTCCTTCATCGCCTGCTCGGAGTCGGCTGTCTCGCCTTGCTCCTCACGGCCTGCGCGGCTTCTGACGGCGCGGGTTTCTCTTCCTCGGCCCTCGAGCCCGAGAACGTGCTCACCATCGGGGCCGGCTCCGGAGAGCCCGTTGCCGGTGCGTTCGTCCCTGCGCCCGCCGCCGCCGACGCCGTGAAGCCGGCCGCCGCGCCCGCTGATTACGTCATCGCGACGCCGACGGTGCAGGCCGATCCGGCCGACGGTCAGAACAGCTACCGTCTGCGCCCGCGTGATTTCGTGCGCATCTTGGTGATCAATCAGCCTGACACGCAGATCGAACGCCGCATCAATTCCGACGGCACCGTCGACATCCCCTTCCTGAAGAAGCTCGTGCCGGTCGCCGGTCTCACGCTCACGCAGGCGCAGGTCGAACTCGCCAACCAGTTCCGCCAGTATTTCAAGAAGCCGCAGGTCGCCATCTCCATCGTCAGCTACGCCGAACGCCGCGTGTATGTCTCGGGCTACGTCGGCAAGCCCGGCCCCGTCTCGATCCCGCCCGAAGAGACGCTCACGCTCGGCCGCGCCCTCGCGATGGCCGGCGGCGTCCTGCCGCGCGGCAACCGCTCCGAAGTCACCATCAAGCGCGCCCGTCCGGGTTCGCCGATGGTCATCACCAAGGACGTCCGGCGCATCGACGACGGCGACGAACCGGACTTCGTCCTCGAGGATGAAGACCAGATCTACGTCCGCGACAGCCGCATCTAAGCCCACATGGCCACGCCCGACCCCGCTTCCTCCGGCCGCCCGGCTGAACCCGCCCGCGGCGGTTCCCGCGGTTACGGATCCTATGGCTACGGCGGCTATGGCGCCGGGCAGGGGCAGGGGTATGGCTACGGTGGCTACGGCTCCGGCCAGCGCGGCACGCCCGCCAACCCGATCATGGGCTACCTGCTCATGCTGCGGGAGCGCTACTGGTGGGTCATCCTCTCCGTGCTCGTCTTCCTGACGCTCGCCCTGCTCAACACCTTCAATACGACCGCGGAATACCGCGCCACCGGCCGTCTCCGCGTCTTCCGCCTGGCCCCGAACATCAACGGGGGTTCGTCCGCGGCCGACGACAATTTCAAGATCGTCTCCAACGACGACTTCTTCACGGCGGTCGAGGCGATGCGCAGCGCCAACATCATCGAGGGCGTCTCGCGCCGCCTGACCACGGCGGAGCGCAAGCTCGTCCTCGAGCCTTACCAGGCGGGCAATATCTTCTCCGGCCCGCTGACCGAGCAGGAAGTCTTCGCCAAGCAGCGCGGGATCACTCCGCAGCGCCAGACGCTCGTCATCAACGTCGACTTCACCCACCCGAACCGCGACCTCGCCCGGCAGGTCTCCCGCCTGTTCTGCGAGTCCATCCAGAAGTACAGCGAGGATGACCGTCTGATGGTCACCAACCCGCTCGTCGAGAAGGCCCGCATCGAGATCGAGACCCTCGACGACAAGGTCCGCCGCCTCTACGAGCAGAAGAACGAGCTCATCAAGAACCAGAAGCTCCTCTCCATCGCCAAGGACACCAACACGCTCACCACCGAGCGCTCGGTGCTCGTCAAGGACCGCGAAGAGACCCGCAAGCAGATCGACGAGAACGAGATCCTCGTCGCCGTCATCGCCACTTACGAACAGGCCGCCCGCCCGATCGGCGATATCCCGCAGATCCGGGCCGACACCGACGTCGCCGCGGCCCAGACGGCCATCAGCGCCTCGAAGATCCGCATCAGCCAGATGATGGAGGAGCTCACCGACCAGCACCCTAAGCTCATCGCGGAGCGCGAGGCGCTCAATCAGGTCGAGCGTCAGCTCAAGGAGGCCGTCACGCAGGCCGTGAAATCCCGCCGGGCCGCCCTGGAGAACGCCAAGGCCCGCCATGAGGCCATCCTCCGCAACCTGGTCGCGAAGGAAGAAGAGATCTCCAAGCTGCAGGCCGCCAACGTCGAGCTCGAGCGCGTCGACAAGGACATCCGCGCCAACGAGGAGTTCCTCGGCCGCCAGAAGCTCAATTACGAAGAAGCCAAGCTCCGTTCCTCGACCTCCGGCACCAGCACCTCGATCCGCATCCTCGACATGCCTTCCGTGTCGGACAAGCCGATCAACAAGAACTATTACTTCAGCGCCCTCGTGGGCCTCGGCCTCGGCCTCGGTTTCGGCGTGGTCCTGATCGTGGTGCTCGGCACCTTGGACGACCGCATCAAGTCCGCCCAGGACGTCGAGGGCTCCCTCGGCCTGCCGCTGATCGGCACGATCCCCAAGGTCGTGACGACCGCCGGCCCGGACCGCGCCTTGCTCGCCCGTCAGGACAAGGACCGCATCGCCACCGAGGCCGTGCGTTCGATCTACTCGGCGCTCAAGGTCAACCCCGCCGTCGCCAAAGCCCGCGTCTTCCTGGTGACTTCCACCCGCCCGAGCGAAGGCAAGACCTTCGTCGCGACCAACCTGGCGCTGATCTTCGCGCAGCACTCCGAGCGCGTGCTCGTCATCGACGCCGACTTGCGCCTCCCGAACGTGGGTCCGTCGCTGGGCTTCACCGGCGATGCCGGCCTGAGCCGCTGGTTCAACGGTGAGGTCTCCTTGGACGACGCGATCGTGCGCGACGTGGCGCCGGGACTCGACGTCCTGCCGGTCGGCATCAGCTGCAAGAATCCGACGCAGGTGATCAACCACCCCAAGTTCCTCGAGATGATCGACGGTCTGCGTGGCCGCTACGACCGCATCTTCATCGATTCGCCCCCCATCGGCGCCGTCTCCGATTCCCTCCACCTCCTGCCGAAGGTCGACGGGGTGCTCTACGTCGTCCGCTACAACACGGTCAACCTGCGGAACGCCGTGGCCTGCCTCGGTCGTCTGCGCGACGCCCAGGCTCCGCTGCTCGGTGTCGTGCTCAATGCGATGTCCCTCCGGATGGCCTCGGCCTACACGGACACCTACGACTCCTCCTACCGTAAGTATTACGTCGACGAACCGTCCGCGCCGACGCCGCCCAAGCCCTGATGTCTCCCTTCACCACCATGCGCCTGTTCCTGCTCCTCGCATCCCTGGCGATCGTCGGCTGCCAGCAAGTCCCGGTCACCGGCCGTTCGCAGTTCATCCTCGTCGACGAGGGCGAAGTGGCGGCGCTCTCGGCCACCGAGTTCGCGAAGATGAAGAAACTGCCGGCCGACCCGCGTCTGCCGAAGCTCCGCGAGATCGGCCTGAAGATCGTCGCCGCCGCCCGGCGCGACGACAAGGCCGGCGTCCTGCCGCCCGCTTCCCGCTGGGAATTCGCGGTCATCGACGACAAGTCGCCCAACGCCTTCGCGATGCCGGGCGGCAAGATCGGTTTCCATACCGGCATGTTCGCCTTCGCTCCGACGGACGATGACCTCGCCGTGATCATGGGCCACGAGGTCGCGCACGTCATCTGCCGTCACGGCTCCGAGCGCGTCTCCCAGTCCATGGGCGTCGCGATCGCCGCCGCCGTCGCCGACGAAGCCACGCGCGATTCCTCCGCCAAGACCCGCGGCACCTGGATGGCCGCGGTCGGCCTCGGCGCCCAGTTCGGCATCCTGCTGCCGTTCAGCCGCAGCCACGAGTCGGAGTCCGATCGGCTCGGCCTCATCTTCATGGCCCGCGCCGGTTACAACCCGGAAGCCGCCCCGGCCTTCTGGACCCGCTTCGGCAAGGGCAACGGCGGCAAGACCCCGGAATTCTTCTCGACCCATCCTGCCGACGCCACCCGCGTGGCCCAGCTCCGCAAGTGGATGCCGGAGGCCAAGGCGCAGATGCCCAAGAAGCCCTGAGCGGGCTCAGCGCGGGGCGACGAAGGGGCAGGTAAGGTAGACGCCCTTGGGATCGTTGAGGGCGCGGATCGCGCGCAGCCAGCGGGCGTTGGCCCGTAGGAAATCCTTGGCAGGATCGCCGGAGACCTTGGCGAAGAGGGGGGCCTGGTCGTCGTCATCCGAGAGCAGCTGCTGCAGGAAGGTCTCCCGGCCGGAGTGGAGGGCCGGCACTTGGATCCACGCGGCATCGTCGAGTTTGGCCAGACGCTTGGCCTCCTTGAGGGCTTCGCGCAGGCCGCCCAACTGGTCGACGAGTTTCAGGCCGCGGGCGTCTTCGCCCAACCAGACGCGTCCCTGGGCGATCTCATGCACGCCGTCTCGCTTGAGGCCGCGGCCGGCGGCCACGATGGCGAGGAAGTCTTCGTAGACGCCGTCGACGGAGGACTGGATGACCGCGAGTTCCTCCGGGGTCGCGCGCCGATGATCGGAGAGCAGGTCGGCGAAGCGCGCGGTCTTCACGCCGTCGGTGCCGAGCTGCACCTTCTTGGCGAGGTCTTCGTAGTTGAGGAACAGGCCGAACACGCCGATCGAACCGGTGATGGTCGAAGGGTCCGCCATGATCAGGCTGGCCGGCGCCGCGATGTAGTAGCCCCCGCTTGCGGCGACGTCGCCCATCGAGACCACCACGGGCACGCCCTTCTTCTTGAGCAGGGAGACTTCTCGCGCGACGACGTCGCTCGCGAACGCCGAGCCGCCGGGGCTGTTGACGCGGAGCACCACGGCCTTGAAATCGTCGTCGCCGCGGATCGAGCGCAGGTCGTGGGCGAGCCGGTCGCCGCCGATCTCGCCGGCCCCGCCCCAGCCGTCCACGATCTCGCCTTCGGCGTAGACGATGGCGATCTTGCCGCCGCGGGAGGGCAGGGCGACCTTATGGGCGTACCGGTGCAGGCCGACGCGGCGGAAAGAGGTGCCGGCGTCGTCCTCGCTCGCGCCCGCTTCGCGGACCCGGCTCACGAGTTCGTCGCGATGCAGCACGGCGTCGACGAGCTTGAGTTCGACGGCCTTGCGCGCCGCGAAGATGCCGCCGCTTTCGACGACCTTGGTCAGGCGTTCGGTCGTGAGGCCGCGCGAACGGGCCACGTCGGCGAGCAGGCGCTTCCAGAGGCCGTTCATGAGGACTTCGGTCTGCTCCTTGGCCTCGGCGCTCATCGTGCTTCCGAGGTAAGGTTCCACGGCGGACTTGTACTTCCCGACCTTGGTCACCTGCACGCCGAGACCGGCGAGGCGGAGGGTGTCCCCGAAGTACATGTTGTAGGAGGCGAGACCCTTGAACTCGACCTCGCCGCTGACGTGCGCGTAGACTTTGTCCGCGACGCTCGCCAGGTAGTACTCTCCTTGCGAGGCGTTCTCGACCCAGGCGATCACCGGCTTGCCGCTCTTCTTGAAGGCGACGAGCGCGCGGCGGATTTCGGCTTTCTGCGTCAGCCCGGCGGAGAGTTCGCCGCTGAGAAGGATGCCGGCGATCTGCTTGTCCTTGGCGGCGAGGTCGATCGCCTCAAGGGCGCGCAGGAGGTCGAGCCGCGGACCAGCCGCGCCGAAGAGCAGTTCGTCCAGGCCCGGCGCGCCGTGTTCGGGAGTGTCTTCGATCGTGAGCCCGCCGCCGATCACGAGCATCGTCTTCGGCTTCACGGCCACATGCGCGGAGGCTTGGCCGTCCCCGGCCGAACTGGCCATCCCGACCAGCAGCACGACGAGGAGGAAGGCCCCGATGAACAAGGCGAGGACCGTGCCGAAGGCGGAGGCGAGGACCGACTTGAGGAATTCTTTCATGGAGGCGGGCGGGGTGTTGCTGAAATGATGCTTCCCTGTCTTGTTTTCGCCAATCCAAAGCGGATTTTTTAGCCAGCGGTTTCCTCTCGATGCCCCTCGGCGGGCGGACTTAATCTAGGGTCATGTCAGAGCCTACGTCATCGGCCGGTGCCGCCACCTCCCGCAAGGCCCTGGCCATCAACTTGGATCGTTCCGCCTACGGGGCCTTCGCCGAGATCGGCGCCGGTCAGGAGGTCGTCCGTCACTTCTTCAAGGCGGGCGGCGCCTCCGGGACGGTGGCGAAGAGCATGTCGGCCTATGACATGCGGATCAGCGACGCCATCTACGGCCACCCGCAGCGTTACGTGTCCCGGCAGCGACTCGAGCAGATGCTCGACCACGAATACGTCCTGCTGGTCGACCGGCTGAAGGCCGAGCGCGGCACGACCACCCGCTTCTTCGCCTTCGCCGACACCGTCGCGACCACGCCGCATGACGGCAAAGGGCAGGGGCACTCTTGGATCGGGATCCGCTTCCAGGACCAGCCGGAAGCGGAGCCGAGCGAGGTCATCCTTCATCTCCGCCTCTGGGACAAGGACGCCGGACGCCAGCAGGACGCGCTCGGCGCGGTCGGGGTCAACCTGGTTTACGCCGCGCTCAATACCCGCGATAGCGTCGATAGCTTCCTCACCGCGCTCGTCGACGAGGTCGGCGCCGGCCGCGTCGAGATCGAGTTCGCCCACTTCAGCGGTCCGGCGTTCGGCGCCTTCGACAACCGAGCCGCGGCCTTGCGGCTCGTCCGTCTCGGTCTGACGGACGCGGTGCTCTTCGGGCCCGAAGGCGACCCGCAGGTCCCCAGCGAATATTTCTACAAGCGTTCGGTGCTCGTCGCGCGCGGCACCTTCCGGCCGGTCTCCCTCGTCAACGAGGACATGCTCGCCTGCGGCCTCCGCGCCCTGCCCGACGGCGGCAAGGACGTACTCGCGCTCTTCGAGATGTGCATCGGCTCCGATCCGCATCCCGAGGCCGAGCTCATCGACCGTATCCGCCTCGTCGGCGCCATGCAGCACCCCTTGCTGGTGACCCGCCACCGCGGCTGGTATCGTCTGCCCGCTTACTTCCGCCTGCACACCACGGGCAGCATCACGCTCGTCGCGGGCATGAACAATCTCGTGGACCTGTTCAATCCCGAGCACTACACGCACCTCGAAGGCGGCGTGCTGGAATCCTGCGGCCGACTCTTCAAGGACGGCGTCCGGGTCATGGTCTACCCGATGCTCGGCGACCAGCTGCGCCGCCTCATCCTCGATCCCGTGGCCTGCAAGGTCTGCTTCCCGGAGAGCTACCGCATCGCCGAGGATTCCGTGGTCACGGCCTCGGACATCCAGATGCGTCCTTCCGTCGCAGGTCTTTTCCAGCACTTGCTCAACAACGGGTTCCTTGTGCCGATCACCGGTGCGGACCGCGTCGCGATGGCCTGCCAGCCGCGCACTTTGGCCGAACGTATTCGCAAGGGCGTGCCGGGCTGGGACCAGGAAGTGCCTCCGTCGGTTGCGGTCGCGATCCGAAGCCTCAAGTTGTGGGCTAGATAGCCCGCCATGCCTGCCACCTCCCTTCCGCCCGGCCAAGACACCGAACTCGCCCTCTCCGTCGAGCGGGCGTATCGCGAGGCCTTGGTCACCGACCGGCTCGGCGCGATCTGGTCGCTCATCCTGGCCAAGTGCCTCCTCGCCCAGTGGGCGATCACCCAGTACTCGATCCCGGTCAGCGGCGCTTTCTACATCTGGACCCTGACCCTCGTGATGGGCACGGTGGCCTCGCTCTATTACCTGCACGCGCATCGCGTGAAGCTCTACCTCCTCCCCACGCACTTCCGGGTCAACGCCGCCGTGCTCGCCGGCCTCGTGGTCTCGCTCGGTTTCGTCGCCTACGCGCGCTTCGCGCTCGGCGCGATCGAAGCCCCGGTCGCCGCCGCGCTCGGCGCCGCCTTGCTCGGGTCGTGGTCCCTCGCGCGGGCGGCCCTGCGCCGTGCTTGGCCCCCGCTCGTCGGGGCTCTCCTCTGGTGGGGAATCGCCGCGACCGCCCTGCGTGCGCCGGCGGACGAGGCGCTGCTCTGGCTCGGCCTGGGCATGCTGGGCGCGCAGGCGCTCCCCGGCTTCGCCGTGGCGTCCCGGGAAGCGCGTCAGCGGGTCTGATCAGGCCGCGGACTTACCGCCGGCGCTGTTCATGAGGTGCGTCATGAAACGCTTCATGGCCGGCGTCAGCACGCGACCCTTGCGGTGCAGGATGGCCAGCGGGCGCGCCACGCGGCGGTCACGCAGGCGGAGCATGACGAGCGTGCCTTGCTCGACTTCCTGACGGATGGTGCCTTCGGGCACGAGCGCCACGCCGGCGTCGACTTCCACCGCGCGCTTGAGCGTCTCGATGTTGTCGAACTCCATCGAAGGCTCGAGCTCGATGCGCTGCTCGCGGAAGAACTGGTCCAGCGCCTTGCGCGTCGGGATGTCCTGGTCGAAGCCGATGAACTTGCCGCCCTGGAGGTCGGCGAGGTCGATCTCCTTCTTCGCCGCGAGCTTGTGCTTGGGCGAGCAGATGGCGACGAGCTGGTCCTCCATGAGCGGGATGATCTCGACCTGGCGGGTCTTCTGCGGGAAGGCGACGAGGCCGAAGTCCACGGCGTTGGAGATCACGTCTTCGTAGACGAGGTTCGAACGGCGGTATTCGACGCGCACGTTGACGTGCGGGAACTCCTGCATGAACGACTTCACGTGCGGAGGCAGTTCGTGCAGGCCGATGGAGACGATGGTCGAGATGTGGACGGTGCCGCTGACGACCTTGCGCATCTCCTGCATCTCGCTGCCGACCTGTTCGTAGCGGTTGAGGATGTCCTTGGCGGCCTCGTAGAGGCTGCGCCCCTCGCGCGTCAGCCGGAACTGCTTCTGGCTGCGGTCGACGATCAGGACGTTGAAGTGCTTCTCCATCGAGCGCAGCTGCTGGCTGACGGCCGACTGGGTGATGGCGTTGAGCTTGGCGGCCTTGGAGAAGCTTTCGTTGTCCACCAGGTCGCGGAAGATCTTCAGGTTCTCGATGTGCATGGAAGGATAGTCAGGATGATTAATAAAACTAATGGCGAAGGCCTTCAAGTGTAGACCTGCTAATCCTGAGAGGGGCGTGCCCGGGCGGGCTAGGGAAGCCCGTTGGTTGACTCCCCGCCCGTTCTCCCTCCCTCTGGTGCCAATGGTCACCTCCGACCAATTCAAGGCCCATTGCGAGGGGGTGCTGGCCCGCATCCAGGCCGCCTGCGTCCTTTCCGGTCGCGATCCGGCCTCCGTCCGCCTGCTTCCGGTGACCAAGACCCATCCGGTCGAGGCCGCTTTGCTGGCCTATGGCTTCGGTCTCCGGGCCGTCGGCGAGAATCGGGTCCAGGAAGCCGCCCAGAAGCGCCCCTTGGCCCCGGCCGATCTCCGCTGGGAGCTCATCGGCCACCTGCAGTCCAATAAGGCCAAGCATGCCCTGCAGGCTTTCGACGTCATCCAGAGCGTGGATTCGCCTGAGCTGGCCACCCGGCTCGGTCGCCTGGCCGGCGAGATGGGCCTGCGCCGTGAGGTCCTTATCCAGGTCAACTCCGGCGACGATCCGGCGAAGTTCGGCTGCGACCTGGCGGACGCCCCCCGGCTCCTCGAGGCGGCCTTGGCCCAGCCCGCGCTCGTCGTGAAGGGCCTGATGGCCATCGCGCCGCTGTCCGACGATCCCGCGGTCGCCGACCGCACCTTCGCCGAGCTCCGTCTCTGCCGCGACGCCCTCGCCGCCCGCTTCGGCGTGGCGCTCCCGGAATTATCGATGGGGATGAGCGGAGACCTTGAATCCGCGGTCGCCGCAGGTTCTACTTGTGTCCGCGTCGGTTCCGCTTTGTTCGGTAGCCGGCCTTCCGCATGATCCGCCGCCTCCAAATCCGCGACCTCGCCCTGATGGACCGCACCTCGCTCGAACTGGGCGCGGGCTTCACCGTGGTCACGGGCGAGACCGGTGCCGGCAAGTCCGTGCTGCTCGGCGCGCTTTCGCTCCTCGCCGGCAATCGCGCGCCCAAGACGATCGTCCGCAAAGGCGCCGAAGAGTGCGTGGTCGAAGCCGAACTCGAGACCGACGGCGATAAGCGTTTCGACGAGGCGCTGAAGGCCCTCGACCTGCCGGCCTGCGACGATGGCCTGCTCATCCTCAAGCGTTCGGTCCATGCCGCCAAGGCAGGCCGCATCTCGATCAACGGCGGTTCGGCGACCCTTACGCAGCTCCAGCAGCTGGGCGAGCTGTGGATCGATTTCCATGGCCCGGGCGAACCGCAGAAGCTGATGCGCGCCGAGACGCAGCTGGAGATGCTCGACCTGCACGCCGGCCTGGCCGCCCCCCTCGCGACCTACCGCGCCGGCTGGCGTCAGCGTAACGAGCTGCTCCGCGAAGCCGCCGAAGCCGCCACGGCCGAACGCCTCTCCGACGACGAAGCGGCCTTCCTCCGCTCGCAGTTGGAGAAACTCGATTCGCTCGACCTCTCCGAAGAGGCCATCACCAAGCTGGAACGCGATCACGCCCGCTCCTCCCGCGCCCAGGAACTGGCGGCCTTGCTCGGCCTACTCGAGGCCGGCCTCGGCTCCGACGGGCTGGGCGAAGTCTTGCCGAAGCTCCTCAAGGCCGGCGACGACGTCGCCCGCATCGACGAAGAAGCTTCCGCCCTGCGCGACCGCCTGAACTCGCTCGCCGCGGAAGCGGAGGATATCCGCGCCGATTTCGCGCGCCTGGGTCGCGGCCTTTCCTCCGACGACGAGTCCGCCGCCGAACTCGACGGGAAGATGAACCTCTGGCTGGAGTTCCGTCGCAAGTACGGACCCGGTGCCGACTCCGTCCGCGAGAAGCGCGAGGCGCTCCGCCGCCGGCTCGCCTCACAGGGCGACGTCGAAGCCCGCGTCGCGAAACTTAAGGCGGAGGCCGCCAAGGTGGAGAAAGACCTACGTAAGCAGGCCGAAGCCCTCCGCGCCGCCCGCACCAAGGCCGCCGACAAGCTCGCCGCCGCCGCCCGCAAGATGCTCGGCTCACTGGGCTTCAAGAAGGCCGACCTCCGCATCGAAGTCGCGGTCGCTGAGCTCGGCCCGCATGGCGCCGACGCGGTCCGCTTCCTTTTCTGCCCCAATGCCGGTCAGGACCTCCTGCCGCTCGACCAGATCGCCTCCAGCGGTGAAGCCGCCCGCGTGATGCTCGCCCTCAAGACCGTGCTCGCCGCCGTCGACCGCACCCCGGTCCTGGTCTTCGACGAGGTCGACGCCAATGTCGGCGGTGAGATCGGCGCGCAGGTCGGCCGCGAACTCGCCGCGCTCGGCAAGGGCCATCAGGTCTTCTGCGTGACGCACCTCCCGCAGGTCGCCGCCCTCGGTCATGCCCACCTCGTCGTGACCAAGACCCAGGACGACAAGTCGACGACGGTCGAGATCGCCCCGGTCCACGGCAAGCGTAAGGACCGCGAGTCCGAGTTGGCGCGTATGCTCGGCGACCGCGCCAGCAAGGTCGCGCTCTCGCACGCCCGCGAGCTGCTCGACGGCGCGAAGTAGGCTCAGGCCTGCTTCACGAAGCGGTCCAGCCGCAGTCGTTGGATCATGCGCAGCCCGATCGCGGCCGCCCAGGGCTTGGGCAGGCGCGCCGAGAACACGGCAAGGATCTTATGCTTCCAGCCGGTGACCACCACCGGTCGCGCGCCCGCCATGCCGCGCACGGCCTCGTCGGCGCACTCGTCGGCGGTCTGGCCGCCGAGGCCGGTCGAGCTCGCGAAGCCGGCGGCCTTGGAGAAATTCGTCGAGACCGGGCCCGGGCAGATCGCCACGCAACGGATGCCGTGACGCTTGGCTTCGGCGTCGAGTGCGACGCTCCAGTCGAGCAGGAACGATTTCGTCGCCGCATACGTCGTCATCAGCGGCGTGGGCTGGAAGCCCGCGAGCGAGGCGACGTTCGCGACCTGGCCGCCGCGGACTTTGAGTTCATCCCAGAGACGTCCCGTCAGCTCGACCGGCGCGCGCACGTTGACGTCGATCATCTTCAGGGTGTGGTCGACGCCAGGCGCCGGAAACTCTCCGTACGCCCCGAAGCCGCTATTATTAATCAGTAGCATCCTGCCTTCGCTGGGCATTAGTTTCCGTAATTCGGAGACAACCTTCGCGATGTCAGCGGGTTGCGAGAGGTCGCAGGTAAGGTGAGTGAAGTTAAGGGAATTGGGGACGCCTTCCGGAGCGGTACGGGAAAGGTTGAACACGGCCGCTTTGGTCTCAGAATTACTGATACGCGAGAGTATCGCGCGTCCGATCCCGGAAGAAGCCCCTGATATGATGACCACGGAAAAACTCCTGAAGAAATCATCGACGGTCTTGTTCTTTGACATGGGCGCAGAGTCTCACGTCACCCCCAAAAACACAACACACATGACAAGTGCTCCGATCGTCGTGACCGGGGTCCATATGGACCTCACCGACGCCCTGAAGGAAACGGTGCGCGCCAAGGTCGAAAGACTGCTGCGCCACAACCCGCGGATCATCCGCGTGCACGTCGAACTCGTCCACACCCGCTGCAGCGACCACAGTCGCGAGTTCGGGGCCCAGATCAGGCTGGAGATTCCCGGCCCGGACATCGTCGTCCGGGAGGAGTCGGACGACCTGTACAAATCCATCGATATTTTGATCGATAAGGTCGATCGCCAGCTTCGCCGCCGCCATCGCCTGGATAAGGAGAAACGGAATCATCCGCATCCGACCGACCTGGGCGAACTGGGACGCGCAGCGTAAGGACGGTATCGTGCCGGCCGGTTGTCGGTGAGGGCTGGTCAGTCGGTTAAGGTCGAAGTCAGATAGGCGAGAAGTCGGTGAAAACAGACGGAAAGCCAGTCAGACAGCGAAGGTAACGGACAGTCAGTCAGGTAACAGACAACGAAAGCCAAGCTAGCACAGTCAGATAAGGTACCGGACCCCGGCCGCCGCAAGGTAGCCGGGGTCCTCCTGTTTAGGCGGATGCCTGGCCTCCTAAGTTTCTCGCCCTCGGGCCCCCGAGGGCTTTTATCTGCCCCATGCGCATTTATTTCATGGGCATCTGCGGCACGGCGATGGGTAACGCCGCCTTGCTGATGCGCGCCTTGGGTCATGAGGTCATGGGGTCCGATACGGGCATCTATCCGCCGATGTCCGACCACCTGCGTGGCGCGGGCGTCGACATCCTGGAAGGCTGGTCCGCCGAACGTCTCGCCCAGCTGAAGCCGGACCTGGTCGTGGTCGGTAACGTCGCTTCCCGCGGACACCCCGAAGTGGAGTGGCTGCTCGAAGTCCGCCACCAGCCGTATGTCTCTCTCCCGGAGCTGCTCCGGACCCGCCTGCTGAACGAACGACGTAACGTCGTCGTCGCCGGCACCCACGGTAAGACCACCACGACCTGCATGGCCGCAGTGCTGCTCAAGGCCAACGGCACCGAGCCGGGCTGGCTCGTCGGCGGCGTCCCGCGCGATCTCCCGGATTCCTCGCATCCCGGCAAGCCAGGCGGCCCCTTCGTCATCGAAGGCGACGAATACGACACGGCCTTCTTCGACAAGCGTAGCAAGTTCATCCAGTATCTGCCGCACGTGCTCGCGATCAATAACTGCGAGTTCGACCACGCCGACATCTTCCGCGACCTCGATGACGTCCTGCGCACGTTCGCCCACGTCATCCGCATCGTCCCGCGCGACGGTGCGATCGTCGCCAATGGCGATGACGCCAATGTCCTCGGTCTGGTGAAGAATGTCGCCTGGGCTCCGGTCATCCGCGTGGGCACCGGCGCCGGCAACGACGCCGTCATCGCCGACTTCAAGGAATCGCCCACGGGCTCTTCTTTCACGCTCCTGTGGAAGGGTAAGGAGTGGGGCAGGGTGAAGTGGGCCCTGCCGGGTCTCTTCAATGCCCGTAACGCCGCCATGGCCGCCGTCTCCGCCGGACTTCTGCTCGACGCCCAAGATCCGACCAAGCTCAAGCTCGACGCGCTCAATTCTTTCCAAGGCGTCCAGCGTCGTCAGCAGGTGTTGGTCGACCGCCCCGACCTGACGGTGATCGAGGATTTCGGCCATCATCCGACGGCGCTCGACCTGACGCTTGAATCCTTGCGCGCCCGCTACCCGCAGCATCGTCTCGTCGCCTGCTTCGAGCCGCGCAGCAACACCGCCTCCCGTAAGGTCATGCAGGACGCCTTCCAGGAGGCGCTGAAGAAGGCCGACGAGGTCTTCCTGCCTCCGCCCCATCGCGCCGAGAAGCTCGGCGAGGAACGCTTCGACAGCGCTGGCGTCGCCGCCGCGATCACGGCGGCCGGCCGGAAGGGTTTCGCCCCGGCTTCGAACGATGCCTTGCTCGCCGAACTCACCGCTCTCGTGAAGTCGGATAAGTCGCCGCGCTGCGTGGTCTTCTTCTCGAACGGCGCCTTCGGCGGCATCATCAAGAAGTTCGCCCAAGCCATCTGACCATGGAAGCGTTCATCCGTTCGAACAA
>CALPIW020000010.1 GCA_943323725.2 Polynucleobacter meluiroseus
AGGTCGGAAGCGCCGGCCTCCACCTTGGACTGGTCGTCGAGCGCCCAGAGTGGGATCGCGAAGTTATGTTCCAGGTCGGCCATCGGCGCGGCGGCGGAATGGTCGTCAGGCCAGCTTGATCAGCTCGGCCGTCGCGGGCACGTCGGAGATGATCTGGTCGGGGTCCGGACCGACGCCGATGTAGCGGAGGTTCGGGAGGTAGGGCAGGGAGCCGCCGCGCGAGGCGAGGCGGACGATCTCGGCCATGGTGAAGGCCACGTAGCGACGGGCTTCGGCCGGCAGCTGGGCGTACGAGCGGACCTTCGTGATGTCCGCCGTCCAGCCGGGCAGGGTGGCGTAGATCGGCTGGAGCGTGCGGCGCACCGCGTCATTGCGAGGGACGCCGGAGACGACCTTGCCGGCCGCGTCGCGGTAGCCCGTGCAGACGAGCAGGTCGCCGCCCTTCCACTCGCCGTGGGGCGAGAGGGCGTCGAGCTTGTTGAGGACGATGTCGTCGTAGCCGCCGTAGCGGAGGGCGTCGGCCTTCTCGACCAGGTCGGACCAGCCGACCATGCGCTGACGGCCGGTGCTCGTGCCGAACTCCAGCTTCGCGAGGGCGCGCTGGAGCGGGTGCTCTTCCGGCATCTTCGTCAGGAAGACGTGCGTGCCGACCTTCGTGTCGTAGGCCTTGCAGCAGCCGACCGTGTGGATCGCCTGGACCGGGATGCCGGCGGACTGGAAGAATTCTGGCGTGTAAGTGTGGGAGGCCGTGACGTTCGGGGCGAAGCCCGCGCGCTTGTCGAGCCAGTAGGCCTGACCGAACTCGCCGATGATGCGGCGATTGGCGGCGAGGTCGCCCAGGATGCGTTCGCGGACGTCACCGATCGCGTGGGCGAGGGCGGCGCCGGCCTGCCAGTAACAGTCGAGGACGGCGGCGTGGTCGAAGGTGAAGGGCTCCTTGCCGGCGAAACGGGTGAAGTCGAACTCCGCGGCCGTGAAGACGCCGGATTCGATGGCGCCCTTGTTGGCGCGCAGTTCCGCTTCGGTGAGCTTGGCGAAGAGGCCGGCCCACTTCTCGGGCGAGAGTTTGCAGACGTCGCGCACGATCGAGGCCGCGCGGTTAAGACGGGCCGAGAGGCGGACGGCGTAGTCGGCCTTCGCGCCGAGGAACTCCGAGTAATGGATCTGGAACTGGCCGACTTCGTCGGCGTAGGCCGGCGTGATGCCGCGGCCCGTGGAACCGCGGGCCTCGTGACCGAGCACGTTGACGCGGTAGTCTTCCCAGGCCAGGTCGAGGATGCGGTGCGAGACGTCGCTGATCATGCAACGTTCGTCGATGAGCAGGCGGTTGAGCACCGGGATGCCGATCTTCTCAAGGGGCAGGGCTTCCCAGAGGGCCTTGCGCGGGTCGGCGACGACGCCGGCGCCGAGGGCGAGGCAGGCCACGTCGTGTTCGGCGACGCCGCCCGGGAGCAGGTTGAGTTTCAGGCCGGCGACCGTGTGGCCGGAGTTGGCGCCGCCGTTGACCTTGAGCACCGTGCCGACGACGTCGCGACGGCCGGTCAGGGACTGCAGTTCGCGGACGATCTCCGGGATGAGGCGGCCCTTGCCTTCGTCTCCCATGCTGATGCCGACGTCGGCGATGAGGTTGCTCTTAAAGGAGGTGAGTGCCATGGGCAGGAAAGGGGAGGCGGGCGGGTTGAGCCGTCCGCAATGGATGAAAGACGGTGGGTGGGCTTAGGCCGTGGCGCCCTTCTGGCGTTCGTAGAAGTCGTTGATCTTCTTGGCGACGTCGCGGTAACCCGAGTCGGCCATGTAGATGATCTTGTATTCGTCGACGGCTTCCTTGGCCTTGCCCATCTTCTCGAAGGTGTCGCCGAGGGCGTAGATGATCTCCTTCTTCAGGTCGTTCATCAGCTGGACTTCGCTCTTGGCGGTCGTGAGCTGCTCGACCGCGAGGTCGTACTTGCCGCCCTGCGAGAAGGCGCGGCCGATCGCGAGGAGGGCCGGCTGGCGGAACTTCGGGTTGCGCTGCGCGTACTGGAGCTGCTGGACGGCTTCGTCGAGGCGGTTGGCGGCGAGGAGGAGCGTGCCGAGCTCGTGGCGGTAGGAGAAGTCGTTCGGGTAGCGTTCGACGAGCGTGATGGAGGTCTTGAGGCGGAAGTCGGCGAGCTCGGTCTCGTTCTTGGCGAGGGCGTCCTTGCTGGCGGCGTCGGCGGGGCTGGCCGCGATGGCCTCGCGCAGCTGCTTGGAGATGCGGTCGTAGCGGCGGATGATCAGGTCGCTTTCCTGGCGCTCGAGGGAGGTGTCCGCCTTGCCCTGGCTCGTGACGCGGCCGCGCTGCAACCAGGCGATGGCGCTGTCGAGGTCTTCGGCGATGAGGAACATGCGCACGATCTCGCGGTAAAGGTCGAGGCTGTCCGGGGCGGCCTGGATCTTCTGGGCCAGTTCGGCGGCCTGCGCGAGGGCGGTGGCGGAGTCGGTGACGGTGCGGGAGGCCTGGTCGAGGCGCAGGGCTTCGTCCTTGTCCTTGAGCTTGGACTGGAAGTCGCCTTTGTCCTCCCAGTTGCCTTTCTTCATCGTCTTGCTGACGGAAGCCTTGCGGACGACTTCCTGGAGGTCGCCGTTGCCGGGGAAGAGCTTGAGGCCGCGGTCGGCCGCGGCGAGGGACTGGTCGTATTCGCCGCCGGCGATCCAGGCGTTGGCGAGGTCGACGAAGTGCTGGACCTGGCTGGGCTCGTTGGTCGCGAGTTCTTCGTACGCGAAGGCGGCGAGCTCATGGAAGCCGAGCTTCAGGCCGGCGAGGGCGAGGGTCTTGTTGGCGTTGGCGTCGGTCGGCTTCTTGGCGAGGGCTTCTTCGGCGGCGGCGATGGCGGCCACGGGGTCGGCTTCGACGGCCTTGGCGACTTTGCCGGAGGAGAGGGCGCTGGTCAGGCCGTCAAAGAGGCCCTTCTTGGTGCCGAGCATCGCCTTCTGGGCCTTGCGCAGGCTGCGGCGCACGTCGATGCAGCCGGGATTACGGGCCAGGATGCCGGAGAGGACTTCCACGGCATACTGGGGGTTTGTCTTCAGTTGCTGGTCGGCGGCCGTGATCTGTTTCTGGAGCCGGGGATCGAGCTCGGTAAGGGCGACTTTTTTCATGGATAAATGGGCTGATTGACCTTCGAAAACTGACCTTGGCTGGTGAGGTGGTCAATCCCTTGGACGTGAAAAACGCAGGTGTCGGCGCAGGGCCGGGCGGAGCGGGGCGGCGATGATCCGGCCGATGCAGCCGGAGGCCCGGCAGGCGCATGGGTTGAAGAGGCTTTCGGCCAAGGAAAAACCATAATCAAAGGTGATTTCCTCCCCGGCCCGCAGGGGGCGGAGGCTCGTCAGCCAGGCCCCCTCGGCGGCGCCGTGCCAGATGAGTTCCGCGTTGGGTTCGCAGGAGTGGTTGGCCCAGCGGGCGGGGTTGTCGGGGCCGGACCCGTCGAGCCAGAGCCCGGCGGCCACTTCCAAGGCGAAGACCTCGCCGGTCTCCGGCCGGACGGGCGGGGTCGTGGTCGTCGGTCCGCGGTACGGAGCGAGCCGTTCGCCGGCGACGAAATCCCGGCGGGCGAAGAGTCCTCGGCCGGCGATCGCGGAGGGGCGCGTCTCGACGACGTCCTCGCTCATGCCTCCGGACGGAGGTCGCGGGTCATCAAGGCGACGACCCCGGCGCGCGGGTCGAGCCCCTTGTAAAGGATCGCGTGCAGGCAGAAAAGGATCGGGGCGGTGAGGCCGCGGCTGGTCGCGAGCTTCGAGAGCGCTTCGGCGGCGCGATGGCCTTCGACGGCTTCCTTGCGCGCGGCGAGGGCGGCGAGGGTGCCTTGCGGATCCTTGGCCAGCTGTTCGCCGAGCGAGCGGTTACGGCTCCATGAGCCATGGGCCGTGGCCATGAGGTCGCCGACGCCGCCGAGTCCGAGGAAGGTTTCCGGGCGCGCACCGAGCGCTTCGCCGAGGCGGGTCATCTCCTGGAGCGAGCGCGTCAGCATCGCCGCCTTGGCGTTGGAGCCGAGGCCGAGTCCGTCGCAGAGTCCGGCCCCGAGGGCGTAGACGTTCTTGAGCGTGCCGCCGATCTCGACGCCGACGAGGTCGGTCGAGGTGTAAGCGCGCAGGGTCGGTCCGCTCACGGCCGCCTGGACTTCTTTCATCAGGGCATCGCCGGCGGTGGAAGCCAGCACGAGCGCCGTGGGCAGCCCTTGCGCGACTTCATCAGCGTTGCTCGGTCCGCTCAGCGTGGCGACGGGAAGGTCGCCGAAGGCCGCGGCCATGAGTTCCGAGGGCCGGCGCAGGGTGGCGAGGTCCAGGCCTTTGCAGAGGGAGATCGCCATCTTGGCGCCCGAGCCGCGGACGGCGGGGCCGATCGCGGCGAGCAGTTCCGGCAGGCCTTTGGAAGGGCAGGCGAGGAAGACCAGGTCGGCGTCCATCAGCGCCGGCAGCGGCTCGAGTCCGATCTGGATCGAATCATCAAGGCGATGGCCGGGCAGGTAATCGGTGTTCTCGCGCGTGGTGGCGAGGGCGAGGGCTTGTTCGGCGCGACGCGGCACGAGCGTGACGGTCTGGCCTTGGCGGGCGAGGTGGATCGCCATGGCCGTACCCCAGCCGCCGGCTCCGAAGATGACGCAGTTCATTTGGATTTCTTGGTGCGCACCTTGGCGGCCCAGCGGCGGACGGCCGCGACCGCGTCGCGGTGCAGGTTGGCTTCCGGTCGGGCGAAGGGCGGCGGTTCGGGCGTGAGGCCGAGCAGGTCGTGGATGACGAGGATCTGGCCGTCGCAGCCGCGACCGGAACCGATGCCGATCGTCGGGACGGGCACCGCCTCGGTGATCTTCGGCATGAAGGTTTCGTCCACGCACTCGACGACCATCGCGAAAGCGCCCGCGGCGGCGACCGCCTGGGCGTCGATGAGGATCTTCTTCTGGTCTTCGGACGTCAGGCCGCGGCGACGATAGCCGGCGGAGTGGACGCGCTGGGGAAGCATGCCGACATGGCCCATCACCGGGATGCCGGCGTCGACGAGCCGGGCGATCGCCGGGGCGAGGGAGGCGCCGCCTTCGATCTTCACCGCCTTGACGCCGCCTTCCTGGAGGAAGCGACGGCAATAGCCGAGGAGCTTCGGAAAACTGTCGTGCGCCAGGCCGAAGGGCAGGTCGCCGACCACGAGCGCTTCGGTCTTCGCGCGGACGACCGCGGCGGAGTGGTGGATCATCATGTCCAGGGTGACCCCGACCGTATCGGGTAAGCCGAGGACCACGTTGCCGAGGGAGTCGCCGACGAGGATGAGGTCGGCGCCGCCGGCGTCCGCGATGCGGGCCGTGCTCACATCGTAGGCGGTCAGGCAGACGATGGGCCGGACGCCTTTGAGGGCGCGGAGGGACCGGGTGGTGGACTTCACGCCTTGGGCTTACCCAGAGACGCTCCGCTTGTAAAGCGTGGGTAAAGGGTGTAAGGTGCCGGGGTGTGGCGTCGCTTCCTCAGCCTGTTCCGTAGGCCCGACTATCGGGTCAACGCGTACGCGCACCCCGATCTCTCGTCGCAGACCCGGCTGGCCTGGCATGCGCGCCTGAAACTCCTGCTGAGCGCCCGCCGCGGACTGGATCACGCGGATGAGACGCCGGTGCTCTGGGCTCGTCACCGCAAGTGGCTGCTCCTCGTCCTCGGAGCGCTGCTCGCTTGGTTTCTCGTCGAAAGCGCCGCGGGCTGGGGTTTCTACGAAGGCTGAGCCGACGCGGACCTCAGGCCGGTCCGAAGCCGAAGAGATCGACGCCGAGCTGCTTGGCGCGCGCGATCACGGCGGGCTTGTCGATCAGGATGACCGCGTCGGCCTCGAGCGCGGCCTTCGCCACGCCGCCTTCGGCCATGCTCTCGAGCGTCTTCACGCCGAAGCAGGGAACGTCGAAGCGCCAGTCCTGCGCGTGCTTCGAGGTCTTGGTGAGCAGCATCTCCTTGCCGCCGGTGGCGGCGCAGCGGCGGAGCATGTTGTCGGTCCCTTCGAAAGCTTCGACGGCGATGACGGTGCCTTTCGCCGTGACGACGGATTGGCCGACGTCGAGGCGGGCCATCTCGCGGGCCATGCGCGTGCCGAATGCCAACTGATCGTCGGCGATGCCGCAGACCCAGCCGGTCATGCAGCCGGGCGAGGCGAGGTGGTCGTCGAGGAAGACGCGCGCGTCGAGCATGCGGACGCCGACCTTCTCGATCTCGGCGGAGATCGCCCCGAAGATCGTCTCGGCGTTGCGCTCCTTGAGCGAGGCCATGAGCGCGATGAGCTTCAGGTCGGGCACCATGCCCGTGAAGAGTTTGCGCGGCGTGACCTGGCCGGCCATGACCGCG
Source organism: Polynucleobacter meluiroseus (assembly GCA_943323725.2). Classification (GTDB taxonomy): domain Bacteria; phylum Verrucomicrobiota; class Verrucomicrobiia; order Opitutales; family UBA953; genus UBA953. The sequence continues at coordinate 6,334 of CALPIW020000010.1, forward strand.
CCGGCCGCGCCGAGTTCCTGGAGGGCGTCGAGCATCTGGCCGAGCTTGCCGACGGGGATCGCGCGATGGTCGGCCGGGTCGAAGGCGGCGATGAGGGCCGGGTCGGTCTCTTCTTCGAAGGACACCAGCTTGATCTTGGCGCCGCGGGCGCGGGCGCACTCGACGAGGAGGGCGGGGTAGCGGCCTTTGCCGGCGATCACCACGACGGTCTGCGACGGAGCGAAGTCCGGTGGGAGGAATCGGGAGGCGACCGCCATGGAGGCAGTGTTTCGCCGGAGAGGCTCGGGCTCAAGCCTGCTTTGGGTTGCCACGGGCCCCGCGCCGGAACGTAATACGTCATGCCTGCTGCCATCGGCATCCTGGGTGGGACTTTCGATCCTCCGCATGCCGGACATGTGGCGGCGGCCGTGGCCGCGCATAAGCAGCTCGGCCTCGACGAGGTCCGTGTCATCCCCGCGGGTCAGGCCCCCTTGCGCGCCGGCGCCCCGGTGGCGTCCGCCGCCGACCGCGTCACGATGTGCCGGCTCGCTTTCGCGGAGCATCCGTGGGCCGTCATCGACGAACGGGAGACCCTTCGCACCGGTACCAGTTGGTCCGTCGATACCGCCCGCGAACTCGCCCGCGAGCACCCGGATGCCTTGCGGATCTGGATCCTTGGCGCGGACCAGCTCGCCCGGCTCGACCGCTGGAAGGACGTCGGCGAACTCTGCAGTCTCGTCGAGTTCGCCGTCCTGTCGCGTGACGGTATCACGACCTTGCCGCCGGCTTCCCTGGCCGCGGTCATCCGCCTGACGGTGCTGCAGGCTCCGCCGGTGCAGGTTTCCTCGACCGCGCTGCGCGAAGCCTTGCGCCGCGGTGATTCGCCCCGAAACGGCTTGCCCCTAGGGGTCGCCCGCCACATCGATGAGCGCTCCCTTTACCAAGCCTGACCATGTCCGCCCTTAAAAAGAAGACCACCAAGAAGGCCCCGGCCCGCCCGGCCGCCAAGTCCAAGTCCAAGGGCCGTGCTCCCGCCAAGGGTGGCAAGCCGGTGGCCCGTCCGGCCCGCCGCATCATCCCGGCTGTCCCGCCCCTGAAGGCCAAGAGCCGTGGCGAAAAGGCCGCCGCCAAGCCGATGGTCGTGCTGCCGAAGCTGCCGGCCCATCTCATCGCCGCCATCCGCGCGCTCGACGAGAAGAAGGCCGTCGAGATCCGCGTCCTGGAAATGGGCCAGATCTCGTCCGTCGCCGACTTCCTCGTGATCGCCACCGGCACTTCCGAGCCGCATCTGCGCGCCCTCCGTATCGCCCTCGAGCAGTCGCTCGACGAGGTCGGGGTGACTTCCCGTTCCGAATCCCAGCGCGACAGCGGCTGGACGGTCGTCGACGCGTTCGACGTGCTCTTCCACGTCTTCCGCGAAGACATCCGTAAGAGTTATGCCCTGGAAGCCCTGTGGAAGGACGGACTGGATATCCCGGTCTCGGCCATCCTGAAGGCCTGAGGGGGAAAGCATCACCCGGTGGTGGTAGTGGGCAGGATCGAACTGCCGACCTAGGGCTTATGAGTCCCTCGCTCTAACCAACTGAGCTACACTACCGAAAACCGAGTTCGGTCAGTCCAGCCCAGCCCCTTGGCTTCGTCAAGCCGATTGAGGTTTCAGGGGCGCGGGTGGACGATGATCCAGAAGCACCAGAGCCACAGAAGCAGGCCCAGGCAGGCCAAAGCCAGGGCAAGGCCGGACTGGGTCTGACGGATTTCCGCCAGGCCTTCCTGGTCGAGGGTCCGGCCGATCCGGCGTACGAATGTGACGGGCAGGAAGCAGCCGACCGCCGTGGTGAACGTCAGCAGGATGAAGAGCGAGATCGGCGGAGTCTCCGGCGAGACCACGTGCCAGCCATAGACCGCCAGCGCGAAGAGCGGCGGGAGCAGGAAGGTCGAACCGCACCAGAGATAGCCGGCGCGGACGGTACGTTCGAGGTTCTCGCCCGCGACGGAGCGGCCGACGTCGGGCAGGAGCCCCGCGCCGTCATGCGGCGTGAAGCCGGGCGGGGGCGGCGGTTGGTCGCCGGGCGCGACTTCGGCGGAAGGCGAGATCACGCGCGTCAGGCCGGCGCCGCGGAGATAGTCACGCAGCGTCATCCAGCCGCCGTCGACTTCGATGTTGTGGAGCAGGCTGATCTCGCCGGCCCGGAGGAGTTCCTGCACGCGGGCGAGCGGGAAGGGGCCGGTCACGGCGCCTTTCCAGCGGAGTCGGAATGCGTTCGTCGGGGCCATGTTCAGAGGTCGCGCCCTTGGAGCAGGGTCTCCCAGCCGCCGTCGGGCGGGTTCAGTCCTTTGGGGATGCCCGCGGCCTGGGCCGCTTCGGAGACCAGGCCGGGGTAGCGCAGGAGCGGCGAGAGCGGCGCGGCGTCGGCGATACGCTTCGGCAGGCCGTCTTCGCCGACACGGAAGAGCACCGCGACCTTGCCTTCGCTGTCGAGGCCGTAGAGCGCGCTGCCCTTCGTCGCTTCACGCAGGCGGGGCGTACCGTCACGGGCGACCATGCCGGCGAAGACCAGGCGGCGGGTGCGCAGCTGCGCGAAGGTCGCGCGCCAGAAGCGGGCTTCTTCGGCGTAGCCGGCGCCGCCTTGCGGGACGAGGAAGGCGCGGAGTTCGGCCTTCACGTCGGCCCACTTGTCGCGGAAGAGGTAGTCGTAGGGCTCGAGGGCGTTCTGCGTGATGCGGCGCAGCTGCTCGGCGTCGCGCTGCGCGCTCGGCGAGAAGAGCAGGCCCCAGACGTCGGGGCGGCCTGCGGCGAGCCGGTAGAGTTCCTGGAGCTGGAACGCGCGCAGTTCCGGGTAGGGCGAGTCGCTGCGGCGGATGCGTTCCATCGTGCGCAGCGGCGGTTCGAGCAGCTGGCCGGTGCGGGCGTCCTGGAAGCGGATCACCTGACGGATGAACCCGAGTTCCGGGATCGGGGCGAGCGCGGTGAGTTCTTCGCCGTTGCGGAGGCCGTTGTTGAATTCCCGGCGGCGCCAGGCGCCTTCGAGCACGGCGCCGTCGCGGGTCAGCTCCTTCGCCTTCTGGGTGAACTCGGCGCCGTCGGTGAAGGCGAGCTTGGTCTCGGTGATCGGACCGACCACGTAGACGGAGCGGCCGGGCGTGACGCCGCGGACGGAGTAGAGGCTGAGCGTCGCGCGTTGGAGGCTGTCCGCGAGCGAGGTGTCCGAGATGCGGCGCAGCAGGCTCTTCTCGGTCTCGGTCAACGCGGCGTGCTGGAAGACGCCTTTCGGGTCGGCGGTCACGGCGGCGTCCCACATCGCGGCGACGCGCGGGGCGAGTACCGGTCGGGGCAGGGCCTGCAAGGTGGAGGCGCGCGTGAAGACGAACGAGGCGCGGGCGCCGAGGTCGGTCTTCTCGCCGGCCGTGTTGGCCGAGGCGTCGGCGAGGGCGGCGAGGTAGGTGCTGAGGTCGCCGGCGGCTTCCAGCGAACGGAGGGCGGCGGCGATCTTGCGGTCGCCCGCGAGCCGGATCTCGCCCCGGTCGGCGGCGGCGGCGGCGGAGTCCAGGTCGCGGTCGCCCGCTTCGCCCAGGATCTTCAGCAAGGACCGGAGACGTTCGAGGTTCTCCATCGCCGCCACCGGATCGCCGATCGTGGCGCTTTCGCTGACGGCCTTGTTCAGCGAAGCCGAACGCACGGCGAGTTCCTGCCGAAGTTTGCCCAAGTGATTCTGCGCCGCGGCGGAGAGGCCTTCCGGGTCCGGCAGCACCGCACGCAGTCGCTCGCGCATCGCGGAGCCGGCGGCTTCCAGGGACTTCAGATAGGCGGCGGTACGACGGAGGACCAACGCGACGTTGGCATCATTGATGCCTTGGCGACCGGTCTCCGCCAGCTGGCGGGCTTCGGAGCGGAGCTGCTGCTCGAGCGTCATCTGCTTGGCGAGCGCCTCGCGGAGGGGACGCGTTTCCGTCTTCCGTCGTTCGATCTCCGACGCGTTGCCTTCGCGTTCGAATTCATCCAACGCGCGCAGGGCGGCTTCGTGGTCGTGGAGTTCGACGAGGCGCGCGGCCTCGGAAAGGCGGCCGAGCGTCTCTTCCTCCTGCTGGCGCTGGAGGTTGACGGCGACGATCGCGCCCACGATGACCAGCAGGCCGACGACCCAGGAGGACGTCAGCAGCAGGTAACGGCGATTGAGGCGGGTGCGCGTGGCCTGACGGAGCGCGCGGGCTTCGCGCAGCAGTCCTTCGGGCAGCCGCTCGGCGTGCGGGGCCGCGCGGTCGAGCCAGGCGCTGAGCCGCACGATGAGGATCGCCGGCGACGATCCGCGCGCGGCCTCCAGGCCGAGGATGCGCCACTCTTCGAGCAGGCTTTCGACGGCGGCGCGGAGGGCGGCTTCGGCTTCGGCCGTCGCGGCGAGTTCGCCGGCCCAGGCTTCGAGCTCGGCCATCTGCGCGACCAGTTCCGGCGAAAGGTTGAGCTGATGGTCGCGTTCGAGCGCGCGCGTGCGGCCCAGGGCGGCGGCGCAGGCTTCCCAGTGGCCGCCGGCGCGGGCCTCGGCGGCTTCGGCGACGAGCTTCGTGGCTTGCTCGGCCGCGTTGGCCCGCAGCCAGGTCGCGCGACGGGCGCGGGCGTCGTCCCAGCGCGGCTCGCCGGCGAGTTCGTTGGCTCCGAAGCGCTCCATGCGCTGCATGAGTTCGGCGGCCTCGGCGGCGCGGCCTTCGGCGAAGAGGGCGCCGACGCGACCCAGCGATTCGCGCAGGAACTTCGCGGACAGGCGCGCGAGTTCGGATTGCGCGTTCGGGTCGTCGGGGTTGATGCGGACGATCGAGCGGAGCACCGCCAGCGCGCGGTCCTCGTCGCGGCGACGGATGGCGTCGCGGTAGTCGCGGTAGAGCGGGTGGCTTTCGCCGATGACGCGCCCGTAGAGGCTTTCGACCGCGAGCACGTGCTGGCCGTCGAGCGGGAAGCCGGCCGGCAGGCCGCGTTCGCGGCACAGCGCATGCCAGCGGTCGGACTCCGCGAAGCTCAGCAGGGCGCAGAGGCCGAGCAGGTCGGGGTCCGCTTCCGCGGCCTGGAAGGCGGCGTGTTCGTTGCCTCCGCGCACCAGCGTGGCGCATTGCTCGAGACGTTCGCGGGCGCGCAGGCACAGCGCCGCGTACTCCCCGGCCAGCGAACGGGCCTCGAGATCAGGCGTCCCGAGTTCGAGCTGGCCGCGGATGCGGGCGATGAGGCGTTCGGCCTGCATGGATCAACGGAATTCGACGAGGCGCGGGCCGGCGGTCCCGTTGGCGTCGACGGCCTGCACGCCCCAAGGGGCGCCGGCTTCGATCAGCTTGCCTTCGCGGAAGGCTTTGCGGCGGGCGGCGACTTCTTCGTAGGGAGGGGCGCCGGGGCCCTGCTTCGCTTCGAGGCGCAGCAGGTCGGTCTCGAGCAGCGAGCGCGTCGCGCGGACGGATGGCAGGTCGCGGTCCGGGAAGCCGTGTTCGGCCGGATACAGCCCGACTTGGCCGTGGGCCCAGACGAAGGCGTTGACGGCGGTCTCGGCCCACGGAGCCGTCCGGATCACGCCGGTGTCCGCGTCGAAGCGGAGGGCGCCGACGCCGAGGTCGAGCGGGCGGAGCAACGCGGCGTCGCCGATCAGGGCGAGCACGCGGCGATCGCCTTTGGGGAGGATGATCTCGATGAGCAAGTTGGCGGGGCGGGCGCCGTCGGTCTGGGCGAGGATGAGCGACACGACGTTGCGGCGGGCGCCGAGGCCGATGCCGATGGCCGCGAGCTTGCCCGGTTCGGGCGTCGATTCGAACCAAGTCGTCGCGCCGCTGACGCGGATCTCACCGTTGACGTAAGGCGTCCGGTCGTCGCGCTGATGCGGCGAGAGCAAGGGGAGGACGCGGAGGCGGATCTGCGCGGCGGAGCGTGCGGAGGCACCGGCTTCGACGACCCACTTGTTCAGGTGGTCCACCGCGGCGCGCGACAACGGGAACTCGGCTTCGGTGGGAGACTTCGGGCCGGTATCGGAGAAGCGCCACTGACCCGGGACGGCGAGGACGGGGCGGACGTCGAGCGTGGGCAGCAGCAGGGTGCGGTCCTTGATCGCGAGCAGTTCCTTCCAGGCAGCGTCTTCTTGGACGCCGAGTTGCTTGCCGACGCGAAGCGCTTCGAGGGCTTCGGTGTGGGCGGCCTGACTGGCCTTCGGGTCATCGAGGATATCGCTACGTTCGATCTTGTTGCGCAGCTCCTTGACGGCCCCGGCCGAGAAGCCGCTCAGGATGCGCGGCAGGATCTGCTCCTTGTAATTACCGAGTCGACCTGCGTCGCGCTCATTAGTCTCCAGCCAAAGGCGGGCGGCGGGCAGCATCTCGCCGGACTCGAGCAGGCTGAGGATCTCGTTGACCGCTTGGTTCACTCGGAAGACTGCAGCCTGCTGCTCGAGATCGGCGGCGGAGGGCGCGGGCGCGACGACCGGGGCCGGCGCGGGCGCGGGCGTCTCGGTGCGATTCGTGAAGAGGAAAGCCAGGCCGGCGGCGACGACGAGGAGCACGCCGCCGACGATCCACGGCGTGGCCGAGCCGCCTTGCGGTGCGGAAGGCGCGGCGCCGGGGCGGCGGGTGGTCGCGGTCGGCGCGGTCTTCGGGGAAGTCAGGCCGGCGGCGGCTTGGCGCGCGAGCTCGCCGGTCGGCGCGGGCTGCGAGCGGGCGTCGACGAAGTCGATGGTCGCGGGGCGCTCGGCGTGGGCGGCCCAGACGAAGCCGGCTTCGCCCGTGAGGCGGGCGTCGGTGGTGAACGTCGCATGCCACGCGGCCTTGCCGATCAGCGCGGACGATTCGGCGAGGAGCCGCAGCAGCGTCGCGTTGGCGGGCGGGTTACGCAGGCCGACGGTGGTCGCGCCGGTCGCGTCGATCAGCCAGGCGGCCTTGGCGCCGGTGCCGGTGACCTCGCGCCAGGTGAGGGCGGGCGAAAGCGCGGTGGCCGGTTCGAGGGCCAGCGGGCGGTCTTCGCCTTCGAGCCAGGCCGGGGCGCCGTTCCATTCGGCGAGCCAGCCTTTCCAGCGGGCGGCCAGGGCGGCGGGCGGAGCGAGCAGCGTGGCCTCTTCAGCGGTGAAGATCAGGTGATGGGCGAGACGGTTGTCGCGCTGGGTGTAATCAAGGCCGCGGGCGACGAAGCGGGACAGCACGAACCAATGGCGGTCGCCGGCGTCGAGCGTGCGGAAGGTGAACGTCTCGCCTTGCGGCAGTTCATGCGGCGTGCCGACGGACTCCAGCAGCTGGGCGAGGCGGTCCGGCACGGCGCGGTGGCGGGCCACGGTGCAATAGCCCGAGCGTCCCGGGGTGAGGCCTTGCGGTGCGGAGGTGAAGACGAGTTGGAGGGGCATCAGGAATTCGGGGTCGCGGGGAACAGCGCCGGAGAGGAGAGGTGCAGCAGCCAGTAGAGCGGTTCCTCCACGTGGGCCGGCGAGAGCCGCTGCGGATCCGGCGCGATGCGTCCCTTGTTCGGGCCGGCGCCGATCATCACCGGCGTGTGGCCGAACGAAGTGGCGGCGAAGAAGCAGATCTGGTCGGCGAGGGATTCGGCCGAGGCGACGAGGCCCGGGCAGAGCACCAGCAGCACTTCGCGGACGCGGTCGGAGTTGCGGCGGACGGCGGCGAGGTCGAGCGTGCCGGCCTTGACGACCGGTTCGAGCGGCGAGCTGAGCAGCTTCTCCCAGGTGTCGGACTTGCCGACGACGAAGGCGAGCGGCGTCGCGATGCGCTGGTCGTGCGCCAGGCCGAGCACGCGCTTCATGCGCGTCTCCATCTCGGCGAGGATGCTGTCCTGCTGGTCGACGCGTCCCTTGAGGGCGAGCTGCGGGTCGTCGACGCCGACGAGCTTGGCCTTGAAGCGTGCGTTGGCCGTCGGATCGAAGAGGAAGATCAGTCCGCTCGACGTCGCGACGTGCATCGCGCCGGGCGAGTCATGGATGTCGATGCCGGGTTCGAAGTGCTCGCCGGCGTTGTCGTACAGGATGACCGAAGTGTCCAAGGCCGGCTGCCCGGGGCGGCTGAGCGAGTAGATGAACGGACGGGGCAGGGAGACCATGCGGCCGAGGCGCGGGAGCTTCTCGTAAGTGGCGCCTTCGAGGGCGGTCTTGCCGAGCAGCGCGTCTTCGGGCGTCGCGGCCGAGAAGAGCGTATTGCGCATCTGGTTGAGCAGCATGTTGCCGCTCGGATCGCCGTCCTTGAAGGCGAGCGAGAAGTCCTCCGGGAGGCGGTCCTGCAGCACGCGGGTGAGCACGGCGAGGTAGTAGGATTTGCCGGCGCTGGGCGCCCCGATGAGCGAGATGATGCGGTGCGGACGTTCGAGATAGCCGGGCGGCAGCTGCCGGCGGCAGTGCGGGCAGGCGATGTCGGTGCAGGCCAGGCCCATCGGATCGAGGGCGAGCCCTTGGTCGTTGAAGCGCGTGGGCTGGAAGCGCAGGCGCGCGTCGGAGCCGAGGATCGGGTCGCCGCGCAGGTTCTCGTGCACCGCGATGCTCAGCGCGTCGCCGGCGTCGAAGCGCGTCCAGCAGACCGGACAGACGTGCGCGCCGCGGTTCTGTTCGGCGGCGAGGAGCGCCTGGCTCTCGCGGCGGACGACGGGTTCTTCGGGCGGAGCGAGCAGGGGGGCGATCTGCGCGAGGTTGAAGCCGACCTCCAGGCCGACGGGCGTGCAGGCGAGGGCGTCGGTCGGCAGACCGGAGCGGCCGGCGGCGTCGAGGAGTTCCTTCGCGGGGAATTCGCCGAGCTGATCGCCGGTGCGCGCGTCGAACAGGACCCAGAGGTCGGTCCGGATGAACGCAAAGTCTTCCTGGGCACGGGGCGCGACGACGAGCAGGGCCGACGACAGCTGGACCGTCGTGGGTTCGGTCACGGCCAGGCGCTGGCTGAGCGGCGAGCCGTTGACCAAGGCGATGCTCTCACCGGAAGGCTCGAGGGCCACGAGTTCTCCGGCCGGGACCAGGTTCAGGGCGGGGTGGGGGGCGTCGCCGGGAAGCGACGACGGGAGGTCGGCGGTGGAGCCTTTTTCGCCGCTGAGGCAATTGACCCAGGATAGGGCAGGGGTTTTCTTGCGGGTCGTGAACATCGGCTCCTGAAAGTCGGGGTTTTAAAGAGGTTGATTAGCGAGGGGTAATTGTAAAGATATGTCACCACGATTATGGGTCGACTCAGACCTGTTTTCTCTTAACTTCAACGAACCCCCATGGAGACCGAAGCCGACCAGTCCGCCTTGGACCGCGCCCGTCAGGGGGATCTGTCGGCTTACAACGAGTTGGTCCTGAAATATCAGGGTCGCATCTTCGCCAAGGTCTTCTCCTTGCTCCGTAACCGTCAGGATGCCGAGGAAATCACCCAGGATACCTTCATCCGGGCCCACCGGGTGCTGGCCTCCTTCCGCGGAACCGCCACTTTTTCGACCTGGATCCACCAGATCGGCACGAATCTCGCCCGGAATCGCTACTGGTACTGGC
>CALPIW020000011.1 GCA_943323725.2 Polynucleobacter meluiroseus
GAGATCTCCTTCATCGCCCGCCGCTCCCTCTTCGACAACCCCGTCTTCGGGTTCGTGATCCGCGCCTGCCATTCCATTCCCGTCGACCGCGGCGAAGCGGACATCGGCGCGATCCGCGCGGCCTTGGCCGCCCTGGGCGCCGGCGAAGGTCTGCTCATCTTCCCGGAGGGTACGCGCAGCCATGACGGCGTCATCGCCTCGCCCAAGGCCGGGGCCGGTCTCCTCGCCTGCAAGTCGGGCGTACCGGTCGTCCCTATCCATATCCGCGGCGCGCGCGACGTCCTCCCCCGCGGCGCGAATTTCCCGGTCGGTTCGGCGCGCATCCGCGTCCGCTTCGGCAAGGCGATGCTGCCGGCGGAATACGATCCGGGCGCGGAACATCGCGACCGTTCGATCGAGGCGTCCCGTCGCATCCTGGAGCGTATCAAGTCGCTCCCGGATTGCGCCGAGCCTGGTCTCTGAGCCGGTGGCTTACGAAATCCGCTGCGGCATCACGACGCAGAGGAAGTCGTCCTTGAGTCCGCGGATCACGCCCGGGGACATCTCGTCCTTGAACTCGAAATCGATTTCGTCCTCGGTGAGGGCCTTCAGCGGATCGATGATGTACTGAGGGTTGAACGCGATGTTCACGTCCGGACCTTCGTACTTCACGGCGATCGGCTCATGCGCGTCGCCGCTGTCGGACTTCGCGGAGATCTCGAGATTCTGCGTCTTCTTCGTCACGCTCATCCGGATGGTGTTGTTGCGGTCGTCGGTCATCAGCGCGGCGCGGTTGACGCTCTCGAGGAGCTTCTCGCGTTCGAGGCGCACCTTCGAGCCGGCGTCCTTCGGAATGACCTGGCGGTAGTTCGGATAGTTGCCTTCGACGACCTTGGAGACCAGCTGGATGCGGTCCACGAGGCCTTCCTCGTTCTTCGGGATATCGATGGTGAAGCCGACCTGGCGCTCGTTGTGCGAGACGTGGGCTTCGCCGCCGGACTTCAGCAGGCGCATCAGTTCGATGATGGTGCGGGCGGGCAGGATGAGGGCCAGGGCCTTGTCGGTGCCAGCGAGCTTGCGCTCGCACTTGGCGAGACGGCGACCGTCGGTCGCGACGACCGTGAGCTTGCCTTCCGCGAATTCGAAGAACACGCCGTTGAGGATGTAACGGTTCTCGTCGGAGGACTGCGCGTAGCTGACCTTGCGGAGCATGTCACCGAGGTCATCCTGATTGATCGAGATGGTCGGTTGTCCGGCGAAATTGGAGATCGGGGGGAACTGGTCGGCCGGGAGGCCGGCGACCTGGAAGACGGAGCTACCGGAGGTGATCTTCACGCGGTCTTTGCCGGTGAGTTCGACGATGGTGTCGCTGCTCGAGAGGGCGCGGACGATCGGGACGAGTTTCTTGACCGGCAGGGTGATCCGACCAGGGGAAGATACGGCGGCCTTGATGCGGCAGCAGATGCCGAGATCGAGGTTGGTGGTGGTGAGCGTCACCGTGTCGCCTTCGGCTTCGATGAGCACGTTCTGGAGGATCGGCATCGTCGCACGGCTACCGACGACGTTGGTCACGCTCGAGAGGCCGTTGAAAAAGTGATTCCGGTTAACCTTGAACTTCATGATGACGTCAGAATTGAGCAGAGGCGGGGGCTGAGGCAACCCCTCATTGCCCACATCCCGGCCGACTCTGTCTCTATTCTCTCTTCATTTATAAATACCCGTAGTATCAGCAGGGGGCGGAAGACCGTACATAGTTCCGCAACACGCTGGTGAGAGGGAGCATCCGTGTCGGCCGCTTCTGTGCCCGAGGGGTGAATAACCCTCGGCTTGTTCACAGCAGGTCACAGGCACGGGTTGTGCACCGCCTGTTCACACCTTGGACACCGGCTCATCATCGTCGTCCGGCGCGGGGTCCATTTCGCTCTTCTTCAGCAAGAAGGCATGACGGAAAAGACTGTAGACGACGTAGCCGAGGAAGACCGCCGGGAACGAGTACTGCGGGTAACGGAAGACCACGGCCCCCAGGATGATGATCAGGATGAAGCCGCGGGTCTTGGCCCGGGCGGTCCAGTCCAGCTTCTTGAAGCTAGGGAAACGCACGTTGCTGATCATCAGGAAGGAGATGACCAGCATCACCGGGAGGAGCACCCAGGGCCAGTGCTGCACCGCTTGCTCGAAGGGGTCTTTCTGGCCCGGGGAGACCATCATGTCGGAAAGCACCAGCACAAGGGAGGCGATCATCCCGGCGGCGGCGGGCGAAGGCAGGCCGACGAAATCGCCCCCGGCGGCACGCTTCTCATTGCCGGGTACCAGGGGGTTGGTGAGGACGTTGAACCGGGCCAGGCGGACGCCGGCGCAGAGCAGGTAGATGAACGCGAGGAGCCAGGTGACCAACTGGACGTTGGCCGTCACCTCGGGCTTGATGACCAGGAAGCAGGCCATCAATGCCGGGGCGACGCCGAAGGAAACCGTATCCGCGATGGAATCGAACTCGGCGCCGAAGAGGGATTCGCGCTTGGTGGCGCGGGCCACCCGCCCGTCAAAAAGATCGCAGACGCAGGCGAAAAGGATGAACCAGACCGCCATATTATAGTGCTCGGCCCGTCCTTCCGGGGTCAGCGAGGTGAACCGGGCTTCGATGCAGTTCTTGATGGCCAGGAAGCCGCAGAGCATGTTGCCGGCCGTGAACAGGTTCGGCAGCAGGTAGATGCGGGCCGCCTCCTCAGGCGAAGCATACGGGCGTTTTTCGGGAGGGGTGGTCACGGTCAGGACTTCGGGGGTTCGTCGAGGTATTTCCAGAAGCCGCCTTCTTGTTCGATCCGCGCTTCGTCTTCCGGGAAGGGCAGGTGCGAACGGAACGCGAAGTCGGCGTAGGTGTGCTTATGGAGCACGTAATGGGCAAGCAGCGAGCCTTCGCTGGCTTCGAAATAGATGCGGAACTCACCGACGCGCAGACGGTGATACGTGTGGCCGCTGCGGCGGACCGTGCCGAGTTCCGAGCTGCCGCGCAGGAGCTCTTCGGCGGTGAGCGAAGTGAACGCTTCGACGACTTCCATCTGCTCCAAGGTCGGCAGCTTCGCGAGCTCGCGCATCGCCTGGTCGCTGAAATTCACTTGGTACATCGGTGTGGTCGAGCAAACGCGGCGGGGGTCGTCACCGCAATCATTCAGTTGCCCGCGCCCACGCCGAGACGAGCCGTAAGGCCTGTTTTTCCACCAAATCCAGCACTTTTTCGAAATCGTCGCTTTCGCCGTAATAGGGATCGGGCAAGGCGACGTCGCCGAGGAAGAGCGCCAGCCGATGATGTTGTTCCTGCGGACAACGCCGACGGAGTTCGCGCAGGTTGAGTTCGTCGGCGGCGAGGATGAGATCGAATTCGTGGAAATCAGACGCGTGCACTTGGCGGGCGCGGAGGGTCGTCAGGTCATACCCGCGGTGACGCGCGTGTCGCACCGAGCGCGGATCCGGTGCGTCGCCGATGTGGTAGTTCTCGGTTCCGGCGGAATCGAACTCGATGCGCAATCCGGCCTGCCGGGCCTTGACGCGGAGGACCTCTTCCGCCGTCGGTGAACGACAGATGTTACCCATGCAGACCAAGAGCACCCGACGGGGCGGACCGACCTTGGCCACGGCTCAGACCTTGCCGCCGAAGCTCTGGTGGTCGTCCAGATCGAGGACGTCGAACCAGGTGATGATGTCTTCGCGCTTGGCGCCGGCCGGGGTCGAAGATTGGTACTCGCTCACCTTGGCCCGTCCCCCGGGGGCGCTGGGGGCCCGCTGCTCGTGGAAGGTGCTGAAAGCCGCGATTTCGTAGGCCTGACGGGGCTTCTTGGCATTAGCCGTCATCCAGGCGAGGATCTCGCCATCACCTAAACCATTGTCAATCTGAGCCTTAAGGGCATCTGCTTCGATTCCGAGGAAGTCCAAGACGTTGCGGTCCAGGGAGCATCCGTAGGTATATTCACCATTTTTCCCGGCTTTCGTCGCGCGGGCCTTGTCGATCATGCGAGGGAGGATGACTAGGCCGCCGAGGCGAACCCGGGGGCTGCGAGGGGGGTGCTGAGTGAGGTCGTAGAGGTCGTGGGCCATAGGTAAGCCCAAAATTAGCCCCCTCCCCTGCTTTCGCAAGAAAACAGGTTATTTTGGAGGTTTGCCAAAATGTCACACTGCTATTTATTCGGTAGTCATGTTCCCCTTGGCCGCAGCGCTTGCTGAGCATCCCCTCACCCGGGAATGCTTGCTGGGTTGTGCCGCCGTCTTTCTGGCGGCCGCTCTCTTGGATGGGCTGGCGGCTAAAGACGCTTCCGGACGCTGGCCGTCCGCCGGGCTCTGGTTGCTGCGCGGAGGCTGGATCATGCTCACCACGATGCTGGCTTACCAGGGCCTGCGGACCCACGCCTTGCCGATCAGCAGCGCGGCGGAGCTCCTGCTTTCCATCGCCTGGGGTCTCTCCGGCCTGGCCCTCTTCCTGGACCTGACGTTCACGCATCGTCTGCCGACCTGGGTGATCGCCGGCGCGACGACGGCTTGTCTGGTGGCGGCCGCCTTTCTGGGTGTCGTCGGCCAGCCGACCGATCTCACGGACAAGCCGCTGATCGTCATCCATGTCGGCGCCGCCGTCCTCGCCTACTGCGTGCTCGGCGCGCAGGCGCTGAACTCCGCCGCCTATCTCCTGCAGGATCGCGCGCTCGCCCGACGGGAGTTCGGCGGAATCTACGCCTTGCTGCCGGCGTTGGTGCCGCTCGACCGGATCGGCGGCCAGCTCATGGGCGCCGCGGTCTGGCTGCTCGGTCTTTCGCTCGTGATCGGCGCCACCGACTGGGCGCAGCGAGACCTCGCCCTGGTCGCGTTGCCCAAGCTGTCCGCCGCGTTGCTCACCTGGGTCGCCTGCCTCGTCGTCACCGTCCAACGTCGTCGTCATCGCCTGGCGGGTTCGGCTTACGCGCGGGCGTCGTTGTTCGTCTTCGTCCCCGCGCTCGTCGCCCTCTATCTCTCGCTCCCCGCCGCCCGATGAGCGAACGCGTCCGTAATCTCGTGGCGCTCAGCGCCACCCATCGCACCGCCGGCCTCGATGAGCGCGCGGCCTTCACCGTGCCCGCCGGCGGCGCCGAGGCCTTCTATGCCGCCGCGCGCGAAGCGGGTCTCGCCGAAGCGGTGCTGCTCGCCACGTGCAACCGGCTCGAAGCCTACGGCGTCGGCGACGAAGCCGCCGCCCTCCATGTGCGCAGCGCGCTCATCAAGGCGACGGGCGCGGCGCCCGCGGTCCTCGACCAACATCTCCGTCCCGTGCCCGGCCTCGAGGCCGTCGAGCATCTCTTCGCCGTCGTCTCCGGACTCGAATCCCAGATGGTGGGCGAGGTCGAGATCGCGGGTCAGGTGAAGGACGCCTACGCCGACGCGCTCGCGCGCGGCATGACGGGCCCGGTGCTGAACCGGGTCTTCCAGCGCGCCTTCCAGGCCGGCGCTTGGGCGCGCACGCACACCGGCATCTCGCAAGGCCAGGTCAGCCTCGGCAACGTCGCCGTCGAACTCGCGCAACGCGTGTTCGGCTCGCTCGATGAGGCCCGCGTGCTGGTGCTCGGTACCGGCGATGTCGGCCGGCAGGTCGTGCAGGCCCTCGTCTCGCGCGGGGCCGCGCAGGTCTCCGTCGCCTCCCGCACGTTCGAGAACGCCCGCGTGCTCGCCGAAGAGTTCGCCGGTTCCTCCCTCACGCTCGCCGACGCGCTCCGGCAGGCGCACACGCATGACGTGATCGTCGGCTGCGCCACGGTGGAACGCGCCCTCCTCGACGCCGTCGCCCTCCGCGAGTCCGTCGCCCGCCGTCAAGGCCGCCCGCTGCTCCTCGTGGATCTCGGCGTGCCGCGTAACTTCGACGTCGCGGCCCGCTCGCTCGAAGGCGCCTACCTCTGCGACCTCGACGACCTCGCGGCGGTCTCCAACGCCAACCTCAAGGCGCGCCTCGCCGAAGTGGATCGCGCCCGCGCGGCCCTCGCCGAGAAGGCGGCGCGCGCCTGGGGCGCCGCCAACCACCAAGCCTCCCCGGAAGCCTGAACCATGAAGCCCACGGTACTCATCGTCGACGACGAGAAGAACATCCGCGAAGGCCTCCGCGCCGCGCTGGAAGACCGCTACGAGACTTTTGTCGCGAAGGACGCCGCGGAAGCGGCGCGCCTCATGCAGGACGTGCCGCCCGATGCCGTGCTCACCGACCTCCGCATGGCCGGCGAGGACGGCATGGCGGTGATCGACCGCGCGCTCAAGCTCCCGCACCAGCCGGTCTGCATCATGATGACGGCTTACGGCGACGTGGAGACGGCGGTCACGGCGATGAGCCGCGGCGCCTATTGGTTCTTCCAGAAGCCGGTCGATCTGCGTCAGGTGGAGCTCGTGCTCGAGCGCGGCCTGAAGGCGCGCACGACCGAGAAGGAGGTCGTGACGCTCAAGGCCCGCCTCGACCGGAAGTTCTCCCTCGGCGAAGTGGTCGGCTCTTCCGCCTCCCTCCAGCATTCGATCGAACAGGTCCGTTCGGTCGCATCTTCCAATGCGACCGTCCTGCTCCTCGGCGAGACCGGCACGGGCAAAGAACTTTTCGCCCAGATGATCCATCAGGCGAGCCAGCGCGCGAAGGGCCCGTTCATGGCCGTGCATTGCGCCGCGATCCCGGCCAACCTCCTGGAGTCCGAACTTTTCGGACATGAGAAAGGCGCTTTCACCGGCGCCAACGAACGTCGCGTCGGCCGTTTCGAATCGGCGGACGGCGGCACGCTCTTCCTCGACGAGATCGGCGAGATCGACGCCACGACCCAGGTGAAGCTCCTGCGCTTCCTGGAGACGCGCGCCGTCGAGCGCCTGGGTTCCCACCGTCCGATCGCTTTGGACCTGCGTCTCGTCTGCGCGACGAACCGCGACCTCCAGCAGATGGTGAAGGAAGGCAAGTTCCGCGAAGACCTCTTCTACCGCCTCTCGGTCGTGCCGCTGCGCCTGCCGCCTCTCCGCGAGCGCACCGACGATATCCCGCTCCTGCTTGCCCATTACCTCGAGCGTTTCGCGAAAGAGAACGGCGCCATGGCGCCGAGACTCTCCCCCGAGACGCTGGCGGTCCTCGTGCGCTATCCGTGGCCGGGCAATATCCGCGAACTGCGTAATGCGTGTGAGAACCTCGCGGTGCTCCGCGCCGGCAAGACGGTCGGCCCCGCCGACCTCGACCCCCGCTTCAGCGCTCCCGCCGTCTCAGCGGGCGTGGCCGCTCCGGTCTTGGGCGTGTCGGCCAACCTCGACCGCACCTTGAACGAGAAGCAGCTGCTGAAGCAGGCGCTCGCCGCCGCGGCAGGCAACCGTACGCGGGCCGCGGAGCTCATGGGCATCTCGCGTCGCACCTTGCATCGCAAACTCCTGCAGTGGCCGGAACTCGATCCCGGCCCCGAGACGGCGTGAGGTGCCTCCTTGGTCTGCTTTTCGTCTGCGCCGCCCAAGGCGCGGACGTGGTCGGCACCGATCTGCTCGACGGACGTTTCGCCGCCGGCCTCCGCGCCGCGGCGGGTCAGGAGGTCGCCGATTTCGCGGGCACCCTGCCCGCACGACGTGCTTTGGCGGAAGGCCGCGCCGCGGCCGCCATCCTGATGGTGCGTCCGGGCGAAACGCCTCCGGTCGTCGGGGCTCGGGAATTCCGCCTCGCTTCGGCGGTCGTCGTCGTCGCGACGCACGGGAGCAACCGCATGGAGCAGATCAGCTTCGAGCAGCTCGCCAACGCGTATGCGCGGGACGCCCGCGCGCCGGCGCGTAATTGGAACGACCTTGATCCGGCCGCACGTTCGGAACTCATGACGCCGGCGTTGACCTCTCCGCCGGGCACCATGGTGCTCGAGATCTTCCAGGGCCTCGTCCTCGAAGGTCAGCCGTTCCGCCCGGATGTTCGCCTCCGCGTCGAGCCGTCTTTGGCGGCTGACCTGCTCGCCGCGCGCGCCGGTAGCATCGTCCTATTGCCTAAACCCCCGGCCGCCCGCGGCCGGGTCCTTCCCGTCTCCGATGGTCGCCCCGGACGGTCTGCCACCGCCTATGGTCCCGATGAGACCAACGTGCACAATGGCGACTACCCCCTCCAGGTGCCGCTCATCCTTTATGTCCGACCCGATAAAGTCGCCGCCCTCCGCCCTGCCCTGCGCTGGCTCTGTTCGGACGCGGCGGCCGCCCTGCTCTCAGACCAAGGCCTGACCCCCGCCCCATCGGCCGCCCGGACGGCTTTCCTCCAAAGGCTTGACACTCGTTGAGCCGTTTGGTCTGCTCCTCGTCCAACGCGCGCGTAGCTCAATGGTAGAGTACCACCTTGCCAAGGTGGCTGTTGCTGGTTCAAGTCCAGTCGCGCGCTCCACTTTAAAAATGGAGCCAAAACCCGCCGAAACCCGGCGGGTTTTTCATTTCGGGACCTTCAGTCGACCCGAGGGATGGTGACGATCACCCGGAGGCCTTTCGGGCGCGCCGGTTCGGCCCCGGCCGAGCCACCATGGAGTTCCGCTACTTGGCGGACGATGCTCAGGCCCAGTCCGCTCCCCCCTGCCCGGCGAGATTTGTCGGTCCGGTAGAAACGATCGAAGAGCCTCGGCAGGTCGGCGGTCGTCACCCCTGCCCCATCGTCTTCGACGCTCAGTTCGGTCCCGTCCGCCGTATCGCGGGTCACGATCCGGAGCCGGGTCAGGCCGGCGGCGTGAGCCAGCGCGTTGTCGATCAGGTTCTGGATGAGCCGGCGGGCCTGGATCGGGTCGGCCCCGACGTCCTGCGTCGCCGCCAGGTCCAGGCTGAGCGTCACGCCGGCGGCCTTGCAGCGGGCGTCGAACTCCGTGGCCACTTCGCGGGCCGCGGCATGCAGCGCGCCGGCTTCGCGGCGGACTTCGCGGGAAGACTCCAGGCTCGCCAAGGCGAGCAGGCCTTCGACGAGCCCTTGGAGGCGCCCGACGGAATTGACGATCTTCTGCGTGAAGCGCGCGCGGTCTTCGGCCGACATCGTCGCCTGGTCTTCGGCCAGCGTCTCCGCGTAGCCGCGTAGGATCGTCACCGGCGTCCGGAGGTCATGCGAGACGTTCGTGACGAAGTCGCGCTCCATCGCCTGCAGGCGCTTCAGCGCGGTCACGTCCGCCAGCACGAAGATCGCGGCGCCCGGGCCGAACGCTTCCGGGTCGGTGCGCGCGCCCGCGGCCTGCAGCCAGACGTCGGCCAAAGGCGCGCGGTTCAGGAGCAGCGTGGCGCGGGCGTCGCCTTCGCCGCGCACGCGCCGGATCAGTTCGATGAAGTCGGCGCTGCGGACGAGCGGCACGACCGGGCCGCCGACGTCTTCCTCGGCGAGACCGAAGAGCGCCGCCGCCGCGGGGTTCGCGAGACGCAGTCGATCCTGCGCGTCGACGACGAGCACCGCGTCGGTGAGCGGCGCGAGCAACGCCTCGATGCGCCGCCCGGCGGCGGCGCGGATCTCACCTTCGTTCTCGGCGCGGCCTTCGATCGCGATGAAGAGCTCTTCCAGGCGCAGCTTGCGCACCAGCCAGCCTTGCGGCCGCGGGCCGGCGTCCGCGGCGAGCAGCGTGCGGCGCGCCCATCGCACATGCGCGGCGACGGTGGCGAAGCCCCAGACGGCGCCCGCGCCGAGCGCGAACAGGAGCAGCCAAGGGAGCCAGGTCATCGGCTTCGGATGCTGTCGTCGTCGCGGGGACGCGCGAGCGCAAAGCGGTTCAGCCGTTCACGCGGTAACCGACGCCGCGCACCGTATCGATCACGTCGCCGGCCGGCCCGAGCTTCTCGCGCAGGCGGCGCACGTGCGTGTCCACCGTGCGCGTCTCGAGGTCAGGCGAATAATTCCAGACGTCGGCGAGCAGCTCTTCACGCGACTGCACCCTGCCCTTCCGCTCGAGGAGCAGGCGGAGCAGTTTGAATTCGGTCGCCGTCAGGTCGACGGGCTTGCCCGCCGCGGTGACTTCGTGCCGTTCGATGTCGAGGAGCAGCGCGCCGGCGGCGAGACGCGTCGACGGCTTGGCCGCCGCGGACTTCGCCCGACGCAGGAGCGCTTGGGCGCGGAGCATCAGCTCGCGCGTGTCGAAAGGCTTGGTGACGTAGTCGTCGGCGCCGGACTCCAGGCCTTTGACCTTGTCGGCCGTCTCGCCCTTGGCCGTGAGGAAGATCACCGGGGTGTCCTGGAGGAGCGCGTCGGCGCGGACCATGCGGAGCAGCTGCACGCCGGTGAGTTCGGGCATCATCACATCGAGGATGATCAGGTCCGGGCGGAAATCCCGCGCGAGGCCGATGGCCCGCAGCGGATCGTTGAGCGTCCGGATGGCGTAGCCCGCCTGCTTGAACTTATAGTCCAAGAGCTCGGTGACGTCGGCTTCGTCGTCGACGATCAAGATGCGCTTGAGATGTTCGGCGTCCATGGGTGCACCCCTACATAAGAGCACCCTGTTCCGAAGCGCCAGAGTTAGGTGTCAATCATGGCGGTCGCGTGACGGCACGCTTTAAAATTTATAAAACCATCACTATCAATAGTTTACATAGTTTAGAAACACGACCGTCACACCGTGCGGCCACAATCTTTACATAGGGGTGTTCCACGTGGAACACCCCCCTTCCCCACCTCCTTACTTAGAGCGGAAAAGGACCATCAGCAGCGAGATATCAGCCGGGTTTACCCCGCTGATCCGGCTGGCCTGACCCAGGGTCTTGGGCTGGATGGTGTGGAGTTTCTGCCGCGCTTCGATGCGCAAGCCGTAGGCTTTGAGGAAATCAAAGCCTTCAGGCACCTTAAAGGAGTCTAGGTCGTGAAGCTTGCGGGCGTTCCGCGTTTCGCGCTCCAGATAGCCGCGGTATTTGACCCGGTACATGACTTCAGCCTGAACTTCAGGCGCTTCGGCCAGGAAGGTCGGCGGCAAGTCCTTGGGGGTCGAATCCCAGTTACGGCGGATGACATCACCCGCGATCCCGCCCGGGATGGCCAGCTTCTCGAGGTATTCAATCCAATGGGCGACTTTCTGGGCCTTGGCCTGAATCCGAGATAGACGATCCGGCTGAACGAGGCCGAATTCGGCGATTTTGTCCTTAAGGCGCAGTTCGGCGCTGCCGTGGTTGAACAAAAGGCGGAATTCAGCCCGGCTGGTGAACATCCGGTAAGGCTCCTGGGTGCCTTTGGTCACCAGGTCATCAATCAGGACCCCGATATAGGCCTCGTCGCGGCCCAGGACCATGGGAGTCTGGCCTTTGACCTTACAGGCGGCGTTGACCCCGGCTACGAGGCCTTGGGCGGCGGCTTCCTCATATCCGGAGGTGCCATTGATCTGGCCGGCAAAGAAGAGGGCATCGACCTTTTTGGACTCTAGGGTGGGGTAGAGTTGGGTCGGGGGCGCGAAATCGTATTCCACGGCATAGGCCGGGCGTAGCATGACGGCTTTCTCCAAGCCAGGGACCGAAGCCAGCATCTGCAGCTGGACGGTAAAGGGCAGGGAGGTCGACAGGCCGTTGATATACCATTCGTCGGTATTCCGACCTTCGGGCTCGAGGTAGAGCTTGTGGCTGTCCTTATCCGAGAACTTCACGAACTTGTCCTCGATGGAAGGGCAGTAGCGCGGACCGACCCCGGTGATCTCGCCTCCATAGAGGGGAGAGAGGTGAAGGTTCTCCTGCACGATCTTGCCGGTGGCGCCCGTGGCCTCGGTCATCCAACAGGAAACCTGGTCACTCCCGGGAGTCCATCCTGGGAGGCGTTCGCCCGCTTGTTCCACGTGGAACAAATCGGTCTGCTGACGGGTGTCGTGGAAGGCGAAAAGGGTAGGGGAGGCGTCGCCCGGCTGCTCTTCGCACTTACTAAAATCGATGGACGACCCGAGGATGCGCGGAGGGGTGCCGGTCTTAAGTCTCTGGAGTTCAATACCAGCCTCTAAGAAACTGGCTGACAATGACTTAGCACTAAAGTCTCCCAGCCGTCCGCCTTCGGTTTTATTCGCCCCGATATGCATCAGGCCGCGCAAGAAAGTACCGGTGGTCACGACCACGGTCTTGCCATGGAAATCGAGGTCCAAGTTGGTCTGCACGCCGACCACCGCGCCGGCCTTGAAGATCAGGCCGGTGACCTGGGCCTGGAAGATGGTCAGTCCTTCCTGCAGCTCGCAGAGGTGCTTCATCCGGAACTGGTACGCCTTCTTATCACACTGGGCGCGGGGGGCCTGGACGGCCGGACCCTTGGAGGAGTTGAGGAGGCGGAACTGGATGCCGGTGACGTCGGCGGTCAGGCCCATCTCGCCCCCGAGGGCGTCGATCTCCCGGACGATGTGCCCCTTGGCCTGCCCCCCGATGGCGGGGTTGCAGCTCATCTGGGCGATGGTGTCGACGTTGCCCGTCAGGAGCAGGACGTCCACCCCCATGCGGGCTGCGGCCAGGGCGGCTTCCACGCCGGCATGGCCGGCCCCGCAGACGATGACGTCGTAGGGGCGGTCGGGCCCGAGGCGGATTTGTTTGTGAGGTCGCATAGGCGCTCCCTCACCGGAGGGAATCACTTACCTATGCAGAAGGAAGCAAAGAGCTTGTCCAGCATACGCTCATTATCGATGCGTCCGACGATCTCCCCCAGGGCGTCCAAGGCGGCCCGGGCCTGGGCGGCCGCCAGTTCCGTCTGGATCGGGGCCTTCAGGTGGCCGACGGACTCGGTCAGGGCGACCGCCGCCCGGGCCATGGCCTCGGCGTGACGGACCGAGACGACGAGCTCTTCGGCCCCCGGGGCGATCTCCTGGGCGATCAGGAAGTCGCCGAGCTTGGCGCGCAGCTTCTCGGCGTCGCGACCATCCAGGAGGCAGGCCGACAACTTCGTGAGCTGCGGCAGGAAATCTTTCTGCGCCGGGTGCGCGGGGAGGTCCGCCTTGTTCGCGACGACGAGCGTGCGCGCAGGGTCGAGCAACGCGACGAGTTCCGCGGGCAGGGCAGGGGGCTCGGCCGAAGCATCGACCACGAGCAGGAGGAGATGCGCCCCGCGCGCCTGTTCGAGCGAGCGCGTCATGCCGAGGTTCTCGACCGCCGAACCGCCGTCGCGCAGGCCGGCGGTGTCGATCGCGGTGACGGCGAGCGGCAGGCCCGCGACGGGCGCTTCGAGGTAGTCGCGCGTGGTGCCGGCTTCCGGGCTCACGATCGCGCGCTCGGCGCCGGTCAGCGCGTTGAGCAGGCTCGACTTGCCGGCGTTCGGCGCGCCGACGACGGCCACGCGCAGGCCGGCCCGCAGGGCGCCGTCATGCTTCGCGGTGCGGGCGTATGTGGAAAGTTCTGACGCGATTTCAGCCAAGCGGGCCGCCGGGCCGCGCGGGTCCTCCGCCGGGAGGTCTTCCTCGGGGAAATCGATGTGGGCCTCGAGTTCGGCGAGGACCTGCAGCGTGCGGTCGCTCCAGCGGGCGACGTGCCGGCCGAGCTCGCCGGCGAGCATGCGCCGCGCCGACGCGAGCGCGCTCTCGGAGCTGGCGTGGATCAGGTCCGCGACGGCTTCGGCCTGCGTCAGGTCGATGCGGCCGGCGAGGTAGGAGCGACGCGTGAACTCGCCGGGTTCGGCGAGGCGGCCGCCGCGCGCGAGGCAGTCTTCGGTGATGCGGCGCACGAGCAGCGGGTTGCCGTGGCAGGTGATCTCGAGCGAATCATTGCCGGTGAACGAACGGCCGGCCGACCAGAGCACGGCCACGACCTGGTCGATCGGCGAGCCGGTCTGGTCGCGCCAGATCCCGAGCGTCGAAGTCTTCTCCGCGGGGGGCGACTTCCGGCCGAGCGCGGCGGTCGCGATGGACGCGGCGAGCGGTCCGTCGACGCGGACGATCGCCAGAGCCGAGCGGCCCGCAGGAGTCGCGGCGGCGACGATGGTCTCGGTGACGGACATGGGAAGGCGTGAGCCGAGGTCATCCCAAGGGGCGAGGGGAGGGGAGGCAAGCGGTGTCATACGTCCGCAAAAAGGCTGGAAGGGAAGGGCGGGCCTGCCAAAGTCCGCCCGAGACACTCCCGTGGAAAATCACCGCTTCCTTCTTCCTGACCCGGCCCGCCAGATCGCGGCGGCCCATGGCACCCCTTGCTACGTCTACGACCAGGCGACCCTCGAGGCCCAGGCCGACGCCATGCTGGCGTTCCCGAACGCCTTCGGGCTGACGGTCCGTTTCGCGATGAAGGCCTGCCCGAACGCGGCCATCCTCAAGGTCTTCGCCAACAAAGGACTCCATTTCGACGCCAGCTCGGGCTGGGAAGTCCGCCGTGCCATGCACGCCGGGGTCCCGGCCGACCGCATCTCGCTGTCCTCCCAGGAACTGCCGGAGGATTTCGCGGCCCTCCTTAAGAAGGGAGTGCACGTCAACGCCTGCTCCCTCCTTCAGCTGGAACGCATCGGCCAGGCCCTTCCCGGTCACGAGGTCGGCCTGCGCTTCAACCCCGGCAAGGGCTCGGGCGGTAACGGTAAGACCAACGTCGGCGGCCCCGACTCCTCTTTCGGTATCTGGCACGAATGGGCCGACCAGGCCCAGGCCATCGTGAAGCAGCACGGCCTCAAGGTCGTCCGCATCCACACCCATATCGGCTCCGGCAGCGATCCGCTGGTCTGGCAGGAAGTCTCCGCCGCCAGCCTCGCGCTCGTCGCCCGTTTCCCGACCGTCCAGACCCTCAACCTCGGCGGCGGCTACAAGGTCGCCCGCGTGGCCACGGAGAAGGGCACCGACCCGCAGGTCGTCGGCGCGCCGGTCAAGGTCGCCTTCGAGAAGTTCGCCGCGGCCGACGGACGTAAGCTCCGCCTCGAGATCGAGCCCGGCACGTTCCTCGTCGCCAACGCCGGCGCGGTCGTCTCGCGCGTGCAGGACGTCGTCTCCACCGGCGCCCGCGAATTCCTGAAGCTCGACTCCGGCATGACGGAGATCCTGCGTCCTTCCCTCTACGGCTCGCAGCATCCGGTGCACCTCTATCCCGCGAAGCCCGCCGCCGGCGAACGCGACTACGTGATCGTCGGACACTGCTGCGAATCGGGCGACCTCATCAGCTGCGCCCCGGGCGAACCCGAGACGCTCGCCACGCGTCGTCTGCCGGTCGCCGTCACGGGCGATCTCTGCGTGATCGGCGGCGCCGGCGCCTACTGCGCCGGGATGAGCACCAAGAATTACAATTCGTTCCCCGAAGCCCCGGAAGTCCTCCTCCGTCGCGACGGAAGCTTCTCGCTCATCCGTCGCCGCCAGTCCCTCGAGCAGATCCTCCAGAACGAACTGCCCGCCGAAGGTCTCTGAACGTGCCGCTCCTTTCCCCAGCGCTGGGTGAGACGTTGCCGGACTCGCCGCACGCGACGGTCGTCTGCCTGCCGACGCTCGCCGATGTCGAGAGCTACGAGCGCAAGGAAGCGCGGGTCTGGAACCTGTTGCGCGCCGGCTACCCGCGTTTCGTCCGCAACGCGCTCGTCGCGCGCGCCGCCCAGGAAGCCGCCCGCCGCCTCGGCCGCGTCGGCGAACTTTTCCCGCTCGTCTCGGAAGCGGCCGCCTGTCGCCTCGCCGACCACGTCGGCGCGCCGCTGACCTCGCTCGACGCCGTCGGCGACTGGTGGCTGGCCGTGACGCCCGCCGGCGACGCCGCGTTGCGTCTCGCCAAGTTGGTGCAGCACACCGGTACGCTCATCTCCTCGCGTCAGGCCGAAGCCTGGCTCGCGGGCGAAGCGCCCGTCGACGGCGCCGCCGCGACCGCGACGATCCGCGCCAC
>CALPIW020000012.1 GCA_943323725.2 Polynucleobacter meluiroseus
GAGGAGCGACGCCCCGACGGCCCATTCGCCGCCGATGCCGAGCGCGGCCAGGAAACGGAAGATCATCAGCTGCCACCAAGTCTGCGCGAAGAACGACAAGCCCGTGAACAAGGCGTAAGTCAGGATGGTCAGGACCAACGTCCGACTACGGCCGAGGCGGTCGCCGATGATGCCGAAGAAGGCGCCGCCGAGGGCCCAGCCGAGCAGGAAGGCCGCCTGAATCCACGAGCCGTAGAGCGGCACGGTCGGGTCAGCCTCGGGGACCAGCAGCAGCTCGGCCACGAAGACCGTGGCGACGAGCGTGTACAGGTGCAGGTCAAGCCCATCAAAGAACCAGCCGAGCCAGGCAGCGAAGCCGGACTTCTTCTGGTGGGTCGTCAGCTCGCTGAGCTTCGTGGCTTCGGCGGGGGCGTCGCGCATGAGGAGACAGTTGAAACCGCCTAGAAATTAGCAAGGCGGGCTTTGCGGCCCGCCCTGCGTGGGGACTTACTTCTTCTTGGCGTCCGCCTTCTTGGCCGGCGCCTTGGCCTTCGGGGCGGGCGTCGGGGTGTAAGGCTGGTTCGTCATGGCGCCCGGGGCGACCTTCAGGAGGTTCGCGGACATATCCGCGGCCTTGGCATCGCCGTTGGCCCACTTGAGGGCGCCGACCAGGATCTGCTGGAAGGTCGGGTTGGTCCAGACGTCCTCGCGGTGACCCATGGCGGTGTAGAAGACGCGGCCCTTGCCTTCGTGCTTGGCCCAGCAGTTCGGGTAGGCGGGACGCTTGTAGTCGTCGCCTTCGAGGGCGGGCTCATTGAAGGTGGTCAGGACGTGGATCTCCGGACGGAAGTCCTTGAGGGTGTACCACTCTTCCATGAAGGAGAACGAGTCGCCGACCTTCTCGAAGCCAGGGAAGGTCTTGTCGATGACCTTGTTCACGCCGTCCTGCTGCTTGCCGTGGCGGATGAACTCGGCGCCGAGGAAGCAGACGTAGGCGTCGGCCTTGTCGCCGTGGTTCTTGAAACGCTCAGGGCCCTTCACGGCCTCGTTGTCGGTATGGAAAGTGTCAGCCGCGGAGTGCGTGCCCACGAAGCCCTTGCCGGACTTCACGAAGTCGAAGAGCGCCTGCTTGCCGGCCATGGACATCGGCGGATTCTTGTCGGTCCCTTCGGAGCAGAGGTCGCCGGTGGTGTAGAACATCACGGTGTCGAACTGGGCGAGGTACTCGGGCGAGAACTTCGAGCCGTCCTTGGAGAAGACGAACTCGATGTTGTTGGCGACGCCGAGCTCGAGGAGCTGCTTCTCGGCGAAGCTAGGCTGGCCCTTCTTGTACGAGATCACCTCGTGCTCGTAGCCCGAGGACTTGGTGAAGAAGAGCACCTTACGCTTGGGGGCGTCGGCGGCGGACGCGGTGAGCGCGAGCAGGCAGAGGAGGAGCGAGCGGAGGATCATGGGGGTCCGTCGAACAAACCCGCCCTACCCCCCGCAGGCAAGCCGATAGGACTCAGCGGCCGGCGGAGCGGCGCGCCGGCGGCAGCGTGCGGGCGATCTCCGCCAGGCGATAGCCGAAGCCCGGGCCGCGTAGGCTGGAGCCGTCGACCTGCCCTTCGCGGCGGGCGTAGAGGGCCGGATGGACCGCGGCTTCGGGCGCGGAGGCCGCCGGATAGAACTGCATGCCGTTGGTCTCCACGCCCGCGATGGTCGGGGCATGGGCGGCGAGCAGGACATGCGTCATCTGCGCCATCATGGGATTGGTCAGGTCCTGCACCATCAGCTGCATCCCATGGGCGCGGGCCCAGCAGAGGCTGAGGAGCGCGCCCGTCTGGGTCTTGCAGGTCTTGAGCGCCACGCCGGTCCAGCCGAGTTCGCGGCCCAGACGGACGATGCGCCAATCGTGCGCGCTCTCATCGAGGAAGAGCGGCATGCGCTGGCTGACGGAATGGACGTCGATGAGGTGCTCCTCGAGTTCGTACGGGAACGGCTGTTCGACATAGCTGAGACGCTGCCAGAGCTCAGGCAATTCGGCCTTCACGCGGTCGAGGACACCGTTCACGTAGGCCGGGTCCATGACCGTGCAGTTGAAGTCGGCGGTGAAGAGCTCCACGCCGAGCGGCAGGCCGACCTCGGCGACACGCTTCAATCGTTCGAAATCCCAAGCCGCATCATTGCCGCGCAATTTCACCTTCAGCGCCTTGAGGCCGTCGGTCTTGATCCACTCGTCGAGCGAAGACGGGTAGCCGTCGGCGACCTTGTTCGCACCGGCTTCGGCGAGCGTGAGGAAATCGAGGCCGCCGACGAGATGCCAGGCGAGCAGCTTGGCTGTGACGGGCGAGCGGAAATAATCCGCGGGATAGCGGCCGGCGAAGGAGACTTCCTTGGCGTCGGCGGCGGGCGTGACGAACGCGGAGAGGTCTCGATTCATCCACGGCGCAGCGTAGGTCGAGTAGGTCGGCACCCCATGGGCCACGCCATAGGCGTCGTGCAGGGCGAGGTCGAACGGCGAACAGCAGACCAGCGCCGCGAGGGTCGGGATGGCGACGCCTTCCGGCAAGCCGGCGTTGAACTTCGCAAGGACGCCCGGCAGGGCGTCTTCGAGGAAGTCGTGGCCGATTTCCAAGGGATGCCCGCGTGCCGCGAATACCGCATAGGCCTCGGTGAGCGTGTCGCAGAAATCCTGCAGCGCCTTGAGACGGACGTCGTAAGCGAGCGGCGAAGGCCAGACCCACTGCACGCTGAGCGGGGTCTCGCCCCACCCTTCGGCGAGGGAACCGTCAGCCTTCTCGACCGTCACGCAGACACGGGCGCAGACGACGCTCGTGAGGGTCTCGTGACCGAACTTCAGCGGCAGGCGCAGGGTCACCGGCAAGGCATGCCAGCGCACCGCGCGGATCCGGATGTCGCGAGGGTTCATCGCCGATCAGTCTTGGAGAGCCTGACCCGAAGTTTCCTTGCCGAGGAAGGCGACGAGCAGGCCGACCCCGTAGACAAGGGTGATCGCGGCCGCGGCCTGCTGGTAGCCGCCGAGGCTCTCGACCAACTTGCCGCTGAGCAGCACGAAAGGCACGGCGACCAGACGTCCGGTATTGTAGCAGATGCCCTGCCCCGTCGCGCGGACGCGGGTCGGGAAGAGTTCCGGCAGATAGAGCGGGAAGAAACCGAAGAAGGCCGTGGCGGCCATCCCGAGCAAGAAGACCTTCGCGGCCATGATCCAAGGAAAGATGCCGAAGAGCATGTCGCCGGACCAATCCGCCGGAGTCCGGTAGATCCAGACCGTGGCAGCCAAGGCGAAGCAGCAGAGCAGCTGGTAACCCAACCGACGACGCAGGCCGGCCAGGAGGAGCGGCGCCACGAAAGTGCTGCAACAGGCCCCGACGGAGACGAGCACCATCGCCATGGCCTTGGCGCGGGGATTATCCGGCCCGGCGAGATCGCCGACCCAGAGCGGGACCCATTGTACCGCGCCCCAGGTGCCGACGAAGACCACCGAGACCATCAGGATGCCGGCGAGCGTCGCACCGCGGAGCTCCCCGCTGAACACCTCGCCGATCTTGGAGCGGGCGGGCGCGACCGAAGCGGCCTCTTTCGCGGCGGAGCGTTCCCACTTTTCGGACTCGGGTACGAACAGACGGATAAGCAAGGTCAGGATCGCCGGCGAAGCGCCGATGAGAAAGTGGATGCGCCAGGAAGAGCCATCGGCGGGATAAGCGAGCGCCATGCAACCGACGAGCACCATGCCGAGGTTGGCGGCCATGCCGATGGCCCCGGCCATCTTGGAGCGATGGCGTTCCGGCCAGGCTTCCATCACCAGGGCCACGCCGAGCGCCCATTCGCCGCCCATGCCGAGCGCCGCCATGAAACGGGCGGCGGCGAGGTGCGTCGGATCCGTCGCGAAGTAGCAGACGCCGCTGAAGATCGAGTAGAAGAGGATACTGAAGGACATCGCCTTGACGCGCCCGATGCGGTCGCCGAGCCAGCCGAAGGCCGCGCCACCGAGCGCGGCGCCGACGAGGAAGGCCGAAGTGATGATGCCCATCCAGCCGCCGACCCAGCCGTTGATCGCCTTGGCGCCGAGCGCGGCGATGTCGGCGGGTACCATGCTCTTGAGCGCCGGACCCGCGAGCGTCGGGAAGAGCGCCTGCTCATAGCCGTCCATCATCCAACCAAGGAAACCGGCGAGCAGCGTCATCTGCATGCCCTTCGTGATCGCATCACGGGTGTCTTTGGCGTCGTGCATGGGGTTCATGTCATCAGAAGGAGTTATTCCGCGGCTTCAAGGGGCGATTTGGGACTAAGCGACGGCCTCGCCGATCAGCAGCCGACGGAACGACTGGGCGGCGGGGGAAAGTTCCTGGCCACGACGTTGCAGCAAGGCCACCGAACGTCGGACGGGGGCGCCGCCCAGCCGGACCACCGCGCAACCCGGCACGGAGCCGCGGGCCGCGAGTTCGGGCAGCAGCGCGATACCGAGGTCCGCCGCCACGAGCGAACGGATCGTCTCGAGTTCGCCGCTCTCGCAGGCCGTCCGCGGCTCGAAACCGGCCGCGCGGCAGGCCGCCTGGGCGACATCGCGGGCCCGGCCCTTGTAAAAGACGAACGCTTCCTTCGCCAGATCGGACAACTTGGGCAGACGTCGACGCGCCAGCGCATGCTTCTTAGGCACCAGGAGCACGAAAGATTCATCCAGCAGCGGGGTCACCTGGAAGGCGTCGCCAGACGCCGGCAGCTGGACAACGCCGAGTTCGATCCTGCCCGCTTCCACCCATTGCGCCACGGCCTCCGACGTGCCCTCGAGCAAGGCGAGTTCGACCTGCGGATGCTTGCGGCGGAAGGCCGCGACGGCGGCGGGCAGAAGGCACGCGCTCACGGAAGGAATCGCTCCCACGGCCAGCCTACCACCCTTCAGGGCGACTTGATCGCTGACCGCCCGACGCGTCGCCAAGGCCTGCGCCAACAGGGCCTCCGCATGAATCCGCAGGGTCTCCCCTGCCGGGGTAAGGGTCGTCTCGCGCCGGCCGCGATTGAACAGCCGGGCGCCCAGCTCCGCTTCGAGCTTACGCATCTGCTCGCTCAAGGCGGCCTGCGCCAGGTTCAGCTTGGCCGCGGCGCGCGTGAAGCTCCGCTGCCGCGCGGCTTCGAGGAAGTATTCCAGCTGATAGAGGTCCATCGTTTATTCCGTCGATACTCGCTGGAAACTAATGTTTTTCAAGCACCATGAAAAATGGTAAGGTGTGCTCCTGATGAAGCCGTTGATCGACCGCCCCGAGGACCTGCTGCCGACGACCCCTTGGTCGGCGACGAAGTGGGCCTGGACCGCCGAGGAGGCCCTCGTCGACCACCGCACCAAGGCCCGCCTCTGCTCGGCCGTGCTGCTGCCCTTCCGCGACGGGCAGCCCGACTGGGCGAGTTTCGTGTCCGAGATCCGCTGGCAGCAGGCCGCCGCCGACCACTACGGCGTCGAGCTGGTGCCGGTGCTCAACGCCGATACCGGCTATATCTTTGACCTCGATGACCGGATGTACGCCGAGGTGCTCCGCCAGTTCCGCGCGGCCTTCCCGGACCTGCGCTTCATCGCCGGCATCACCGCCCGTGGCGCGCAGGACGACACCACCTTCAAGGCCGAGCGCTACCGCGGCCTGCTGGACCTGGTCCAGGCCCATGACAACTGCGAGGTGATGATCATGACCTCGAAGGGGCTGAACACGCTCGACCCCGAGCGTCGCCGCGACGGCTACTACCAGATCGCCGAATGGCTCATCCGGCCCGGCATCGTGCACGCGCTCGAGCCCGCGTTCGTCCCGTGGGCCACGCCCTACGAGCCTTGGCTGCTCCACCAACTGGCCATCCACCCGAAGTTCGTGGGCGGCAAGGTCAGCACGCTGGACGAACCGCACTTCCTTTACTGGGCGGCGATGTGCAAGGACCTGAAGCTCGCTTTCGCTCCGCACAGCGGCGACGACTACGGCATCGCCACCGCCATCAAGACCGGCCTGCCCCTGCTCATCGGCGCGGCCAGCAGCGCGGCCCCGCAGATCTGCGCCGCGAAGGACATGTGGCTCGACGACGGCGCGGCGGGGAAGAAGTTCCCCACGGGCACGGGTCGTTTCGACACCCGCGTCTACAAGCTCTTCGAGGCCTTCCAATCGCTTGAAGACCAGGTCTTCCGTCTCGACGCCAAGGGCAGCGCCGCCGCCTACAAGCACAGCACCGCCCACCTGCTCCATCAGCTCGGCGTCATCGCCTCGCCCGAACCGCATCCCGCCTGCAAGGACGTCCGCGGCCCGGACGAAGCCGCCCGCATGACCGAAGCGATGGTGCGCACGCGCCGCATCTCGGAACGCCTCAACATCCCCCGCTGAACCTTACCATGACCACTCCTTTCAAGCTCACCCGCGTCGCCTCGCTCAAGACCGTCGCCGACTTCCGCGCCCATTGCGCCGGGCTCGGCGTCGACCTGCCCCTCGAGGACGCCATCGAAGCCGGCGCCGGCAACCCGCTGTCGCAGCCGATCGCGCGCACGCAGGTCAACGGCAAGACCATCGGCAACCGCATCGCCATCCATCCGATGGAAGGCTGGGACGGCACGACCACCGGCGGCATCTCCGAGGAGATGAAACGACGCTGGCAGCGCTTCGGCGCGAGCGGCGCCAAGCTGATCTGCGGCGCCGAGGCCAGGGCCGTGCGCGCCGACGGCCGGGCGAACATGAACCAGCTCATCCTCAACGAGGAGAACCGCGCCGGCATCACCGAGCTCGTGGGCATCCTCAAGGCCGAGCACCTCGCCCGCTGGGGTTCGGTCGACGACCTCGTCATCGGCTTCCAGCTGACACACTCCGGCCGCTTCTGCCGTCCGCATGATAAGAAGCGCTGGGAATCGCGCGTGGCCTACCGCCACCCCATCCTCGACAAGAAGTTCAACGTCACCTCCGACGACCAGGTGCTGACCGACGCCGACGTCGAGGAACTGATCCGCTGCTACGTCCGGGCCGCCCGCGTGGCCCGCGACTGCGGCGCCGACTTCGTGGACATCAAGCACTGCCACGGCTACCTCCTGCACGAGTTCCTCAGCGCGCACACGCGCCCCGGCAAGTTCGGCGGCTCCTTCGAGAACCGCACCCGCATCCTGCGCGACATCATCGCGGGCATCCGAGCGGACGGTAACGCCATCGACATCGGCGTCCGCCTGAGCCTGTTCGACATGGTGCCGTTCCGCCCCGACCCCGCGCTCAGCCAGCCCAGCAAGCTCGGCCCCGGTATCCCCGAGGAGCACGCCACGCTCCTGCCCTACCATTATGCTTTCGGCGTGAATCAGGCCAAGCCCACCGAGATCGACCTCACCGAGACCTTCGCCTTCGTGAAGCTCCTCGGCGAACTCGGCGTGAAGATCCTGAACACCACTGCCGGCTCGCCTTACTACAATCCGCACATCCAGCGCCCGGCGGCCTATCCGCCCAGTGATGGCTACCAGCCTGCGCACGACCCGCTGATCGACGTCGCCCGCCAGGTGCGCGTCGTCCGCGAAGTCCGCGCCCAGGCCCCGGCCGGCATGATCGTGGTCAGCTCCGGCCTCAGCTACGTGCAGGAATACCTGCCGCACCTCGCGCAGCACATCCTGCGGACGGGCGGCAGCGACGCCATCGGCGTAGGCCGGGCGGTGCTCAGCTATCCGGCCATGCTGGCCGATGCCGCGAAGAACGGCGCGATGGAGACGAAGTTCATCTGCCGCACCTTCAGCGACTGCACGACCGCCCCGCGCAACGGACTCATCTCCGGCTGCTACCCGCTGGACAAGTATTACACCGCCAAGCCCGAGTTCCAGCAGCTCAAGGACATCAAGAAGAGCGTCGGCGCCTGAGCACGGCTCAGGGCTTCTCGAAGATCAGCAGGTGCTGCCACGGCAGCCCCGGCTTGTTCGTCACGAACCGGAACCCCGCCGCCTCGAACTCCTTGCGGGCCTGGACCTCGGTCATCTTGTGGTGCGGCTTGATCGGAACGTCATCGTCTTCGGCGCGGTACTCCAGGAGGTAGATGCGGCCTTTGGTCTTCAGGGCCGATCGCAGCGAAGCCAGCATCTCCGCCGGGTGGTCGAACTCGTGATAAGCATCGACCATCAGCGCGGCATCGAGCGAGGCCGGCGGCAGCTTCACGTCGTCGACCGCACCCAAGTGGGGCTGCACGTTCGTCACGCCGAGCTTGGCGGCTTCATCCTTCAGGAACTCCAGCATCTCCGGCTGGATATCGACCGCGACGACCTTCCCTTTCGGCAGCAGGCGGGCGATGCGAAATGAGTAATAACCCGAGCCGGCGCCGATGTCGGCCAAGACCGCGTCCGGCGCAAGTTCGAGCAAGGCGATGGCCTTGGACGGCGCCTCTTCCTTCTCGCGGTCAGTGCGCTCGAGCCAACCGATGCCCGGATGGCCCATGACATGGGAGATCTCCCGGCCCATGAAAGTCTTGCCGATGCCGTCGCGTGAAGGCGGACAGCTACCGTAAGCGGGCGGCGCCGGCGGCGTGGGCGAAGAGATCGCCTCCGGGCGGGTCCAAAAGAACAAGGCGATCGCACCGCCGACGAGGAGGCACGACGAAAGCAGGGGTTGGCGCTTCAACATGGAGTCAAACTGACTTAGTCCGCCTGGTTCGCAAGCGTAGCAAAAAAATGGCCGGACCTCAGGTCCGGCCAAATCAGCCTCATGTGTGCCCGAGATTACTTACGAGACGGCGCGGACTTCTTCGGCGCAGGCTTGGGGGCAGGCTTGTTGGAGGGCTTGCTGGAACCGCCGCTCTTACCGCAACCAGGCTTGGAGACCGTCGGGGGAACCGTGGGAGGGGTCGTCGGAGGGGTGCCACCACCGGCAGCCGCGGCGAAAGCGGAGACCGAGGCGAAAACGAGGGCGAGCGCGAACAACGGGGTTTTCATGGGTTTGATCAGGTTAAGCGGGCGCGGGACCTTTGGAAACTGTATTTTAATAGCAATAATGAGGGGTTAGGTTGGCAGGATTATGGGCCGGCTGCTTTAGGGTAAGCACTTGCCTAGGCACTTATCCTGAGCATTAATACCCATGTTGCTTGTAGTAAGCGCGCTATGGATTACCGCAAAAACCATCGTCAAGGTTTCAGCCTGATCCTTTCCCTCACGATCATGGCGGCTGTCGTCATGCTGGTCGTGACGCTTTCGGCCTTCATCACGATCGAGTCCCGTGCGGCGATGAACCAGCAGCTCGCCACGCGGGCACGCTTGAACGCCTTGGTCTCGATGCGGCTCGCCTTGGCGCATTTGCAGCAGGAAGCCGGACCCGACCGACGTTCGACCGCCCGCGCGGACATCACCCAACCTGAGGTCATCTTCGCCCATAAGTTCCTCAACCCCATGTGGACCGGCGTCTGGCGTACCGACCTTCCCGACTTGCCGCCGGCCTGGCTCGTCTCCGGCCGCGGCGACCAGCCCGCCGGCACGCAATCGGTCTCGCTCTTCCAGACCGGCAGTGCGCCGGATTACCACACAGGCTACTGGGCTCCCTGGCAGTCGGACACCTCCCTTTCGACCGCGAACCATGTTCCGCTCGTCGGCCTTGGCTCCGCGCTCACCGCCACCGACGACAGGGCGAGCGGTCTGGTCTCCCTGCCTAAAATCACCCTACCGGACGAAGACGTTGCCGGGACTTACGCCTACTGGATCGGCGACGAGGGCATCAAAGCGCGCGTCAACCTGCGCGACCTGCGTCCGCAGAACAATACCAACCGGATCGACCAGATGATCTCCCTTCGCAGCCCGCTGACCCACGGACTGCTGAAGAACCTGCCTGACCTGACGCAGCTTGAGGCCCTGAATACGGTGAGAGACATGGGGCTGCTGACGGGACTCAACGCCGCGGTAGGCTCCCCCGGCCCCGTGGATGTCCGGACCTACTTTCATGATGTCAGCCTGACCTCAGCCGGCGTCCTCGCCGATTCGCTGAACGGCGGACTGAAGCGCGACCTCTCCGTGGCGTTCGAGATGAACGACGCCCAGTTCGCCAAGTCCGAGTTCGGACAAGGCACCAGCGGGGCCTTTCCTTCCGCCGGCACCCTGACCGAGAAAGGTTTCGCATCGGTGACGATGGATACCCTGCGCATAATCAACCCGGACAAGTCGGAGACCACTTTCGCCGCGACGCCGATCTTCAGCCGCACCGTCCCGGACGGTGAACTGCGAGGACCGACATGGTGGGCGCTGCGGGATTACCACCGCCTCTATAAGCAGCTAGGCTGGAGCGGGGTCGCCCTGGCAGACAGGGAAAGCAGCGTACCCTCGTTGCGTGCCCGCGCGCTCTGGCCTAACGCAGACGCCGCGAGACCTAACTACGTCGACAAAGACCAGCCTCCGTTGCTCCCTCCGTCCGGCAACGCCACGGCCAACGACGTCCGGCGCAGCTACTACAGCTACTCCGACATTTATAACGGCGACCTGCCCCCGTCCGTGAACCCCAACGCGAGCGACCGGTTCACCGGCCAGCCCGGCCAGTCGGACAAATTAGTCACCCGCCCGCTGCGGACCGCGGCTTCTCCCTACGTGCAACGCGTTTCCCTGGCGTTCAGCGTCAACAAGATGCAATGGTTCGTGCTCAAGTCGGTGCGGATCGGAAAGACCGTGATCTTCTACTACGAGGAGTGGATCGATATCCGCGTCAACGTCACGCCCATCGTCGTGCTGCACAATCCTTACAACGTCAGGATGGTGCTGGCCCCCAACGACATCGCGGGCCCGGACAAGACCCGCTGGCACAAGAATCCTAACAACACCGTAGACGCCACCGGCACGGCCTTCAAACAGCCTTACTCCATCGCGATCTCGTTCGCCGACCTCAAGGACTGGAAATTCCGCTTCAAGCAGTACTATGCCGGATCGACGGACGTCGCCTTCGAAGGGGACTCCCCGCTTTCGGACTTTTTCCGGATCCAGAGCGGCACCCCCATCCTGGATGCCTTCGGCCAAAAGACCGGCAAGTTCCTGGCTCCGTATGAAAGCGACGACGAGGACAGCTTCCGCCTTTACCTGACGAAAGACAATGACGCGTCGATCACGCTGGAGCCCGGCGAGATGCGCATCTTCTCCTGCGCGCCGGTACTCGGCGACTGGTCCAAGTCCGTGCTTCTTAACAACAACTACGACATGCGGGGCGGCTTCCGTGACAACGTGTACGACTGGAACTTCGGCGACGCCGCGTTGGAGTCATTGAACATCACGGCGCCGATCAGCTTCGAGATCATCCCCGGAGGCAACATGCGCATGAGGACCGCCATCGCCGGTAGCCCCAAAGACCAGCTCTACCGCGACCGTAAGATCGGCAAGACGAAGGCGGAGATCGAGGGGGACAAGGAGGACTTCCTGCGCCTCACGAGCGAACTCAACGAAGTGGTGTTCACCGACATCAACGAGACCAAGTATGCCCGGCCCGGCGAGAAGTTCTTCTCTTCCTGGAGACACGTCCGAGACAAGTTCCCACGAAAAACCACCGACCCCTACTGGGATGGACGCAACCCATTCCCGAGCAGCGCGTTGCCCTACGAAGCCGACCTGGTCACCGTCATCGATATTTCCGCGAAGACCGCGGACACGCCGGCCACCGGCGCGCCCTTCCCTCTTTTCACCCACTCCAATCCGCTGGCACCGACCCAGCGCGCAAGCTCATCCGGACGTACCCGCGACGACATGGGCGGCAACCCCAACTCGGGCGCGACCGGCGCCTCCCCGAGCTACCAGCTCGCGATTCGCAACGGAACCTGGAACGGAACCCGCTTCGCGGACGGAACCTTCGCAGGCCCGGTGATCTCCTCGACCGACAGCGGACGGGTCGCCTACGGAGGCAACTCGACCGGCCCCACGGGCACGCAGAAAGCCATCCTCACCGAAGTCCCGCTCTTCCAGCCGATCTCGCTGGCTCAGTATACGCACGCCAACTTCGGCGTCCGTGACCAGCAGCCCTTGTTCAGCATAGGGAACAGTTTCGCTTCGCCACTGGTCGACGCGAAGAAGGCCTATCAGGACAACGGGAAGAGCTGGACGGACTACGATCAGAGCTATCTTCTCAACACCGCCCTCTGGGACGGCTTCTTCCTTTCGAGCGCGGCCCCGCAGATGAAGACGGACGTGACGACCGACGCCGCAGGCTCGGCGCCCAAGCCGCCGGACTTGGCGTCGACGGTGACGGTGACGACCGACCCCAACGAAAAGAACGAACATAGCCTCAGCGACGTGATCAGGAACTTCGTCCAAGACGGAGTCCCTCTCGATAATCCGCGTTTCTCGATCGAACGCTCCCACTTGGACGCCGAAGGAACCGCCAAAGCCCTGGCAGACTACCGTCGCTCAGCCGCGGTCCTGCTCAACAAGGGGGCTTTCAACGTCAACTCCACCTCCGTCGCCGCGTGGCAGGCCTTCCTCGGATCGGTCAAGAACATGGCGATCGCCGATAAGCCGGTCAACTTCCCCAGCGCAGCCCAGAACGCCCGCTTCCCTCGCGTGATTTCAAAGGGCGACACTAACATCGCCGCCAATGACTTCGAGGACCCCTCGAACTGGTCGGGCTTCACCAACCTGACGGACGAACAGATCGCCAACCTTGCTCAGGCCATCGTCGAGGAGAACAAGGCCCGTTTCGCCATCCAGACCCGTAGCGAACGCGATATCGCCAAGGCTCCGGGCCTTCGGCGCTTCGGAGGTCTCGCCACCCCGGCCACCCCTTACCTGGGACTCTCCGAATTCATCAACCGCTTCCTGACCTCGGAGACTTGGGCGAATCGTTGCGGCGCCATCCAGGCCGCCATCATTCGCACGGGGCTAACCGACCGGCTATCGGACACCAAGCTCACGCAGTCATCCCTGCTGACGACGACGGCGGGCCACTTCCCTAACCCGGAAAACATCGAAGTCATCTCCCAGAACGGAAAGAACGGAGCGCACGCCGCCATGGGAGCCCCGGGCAACCTGCTGCAGTCCGACCTTCTGCAGAGCCTAGGCTCGGCCCTCGCGACCCGCTCCGACACCTTCACCATCCGATGCTTCGGCGAAGCCTCGCAGAGCAGCGGAGAGACGGGGTCGGCATGGATGGAAGTCCTCGTTCAGCGCGTACCGGAGTTCATCGATGGGAGCAACGCCCCTGAGACCGGAAACAGCGCGCCGCACCCCTTCAAGCCCTCGCCTTCGGCCTCACCCGACCCCACGGTCAGCACCGCCCTCACCCCGGTGAACAATCTCCTTGGCCGTCGGTTCAAGATCCTGTCCATGCGATGGCTGAAACCTGATGAAATCTAATTTCGCCGCCTTCGCCGCCCTTCTTCCCCTGCTCCTTGGCGCCGCAGATGGGACGGTGGTAGAAGCCCGACTTAAGTTCATTTCGACGACGCGACCGCTCGTCGGCATCGGCATAGTGCAAAACAAGAAAGCCGAGGGGCTCGTCATTCCGACTGACATGTTTTCGGATGAAATCATCTATCGGGGACCAGCCCGACTCGAGCTAGTCGAGCTCAAGACCGTGACCGTGAAGCAGGCGCCACCGACGTCAGACGTCGAAGCGGACAAAGCCGCAGCCACGCCCAAGCGAGAGGCCCGGGGCGTGAAAGCAAAGCCCCAAGTCAGCGTAGCAACGCCTGCCGGGAAACCACCGCTAGCCTGGATTGACCTGCCCGTCGCGGCCGGAAGACAGAGCCTGATCCTGCTCGTCACTCCCGGCCGCGGTAATGGCATCATCGCGATCCCCGACGTAGTCGGCTCCTTCCCCCCCGGCAGCAATCGCTACCTTAACCTCTGCCCCTTCTCGCTGGTCGTAATGACCCCTTCAGGTCGTCAGGTCATCCCGGCGAATAGCTCGACGGTCAGCAGGCCTGGCTCGAAGGATAACGATTACTACGACCTCAAGTTCTTCTCCGCCATCAACCAAGAGGAGAAATTGGTGTTCTCCAATCGAACCTACCACCTGGATTCAGTACGAAAGCTTTTCATCCTGACGCCACTGCCTGGCAGCGAGGGACGAGTGGCTGTCCGTGACATCGAAGACCGCCCGGCGCCATCCAAGGCACAGCTGCCAGGTGAGTCAGGATTCAAAGCCCCGAAGTAGTCAGGAGGCGTAGCGCCAGTCGAGGATCTCGGCCTGCGGGGTCCGGCGGCCTTGCCAGCGGTTCCATTGGAGTTTGACGGCCATCTCCACGGGCTTGCCCAGCTCGGGGATGCGGTCGGCCATACGCCAAGCCACGAAATTCAGACGCCGGCCGCCGCTGAGCGGGACTTGGTGCCGGAAATTACCCTCGCCGAAAGGCGAAGGCGGACGGTCGAAGACGAAGCCCTTGAACCCAAAGACGGGTTCGGCGTTCCCTTCGCCGTAAGGCTGCAGGAGGTCGAGGTCGTCGAGCAGCTGATCGGTGACGTCCGCCGGCCGGATCCAATGCGCGATGTCGATGTCGCGTCCGTCCGCCTGGACGGTACCCGCCAGGCGCTGGGCCTGGATGGCCTCATTGAAGCGGGCGCGGAAAGCCTCGACGGCGGCCACGTCGAGCGAGACGCCGACGGCCATGGGATGACCACCGTAGGTCTTGAGCAGGTCGGCGCAGGCGCCGAGGGCTTCGACGAGATTGGTGCCCGGCACGCTGCGGCCGGAGCCCTTGGCGCTCTCCCCTTCCTTGCCGAGGACGATCACCGGACGGTCCAGCGCGCGGCAGATCTTGCCGGCGGCGATACCCACGACTCCCGGGTGCCAGTCGCCATGGACGACATAGCCGGCAAGGTCGCCCATCGCCTTGGCCTGGGCCATGGCTTCTTCGGTGACCTTCTTGTCGATCTCCTGGCGCTCACGGTTGATGGCGTCGAGCTGCGCGGCGTCGCGCAGGCAATCATCCGGATCGTCCGAAAGCAGCAGGCGCAACGGCAGCGAGGCGTCGGCCAGACGGCCGCTCGCATTGATGCGGGGGCCGATACGGTAAGACACGTCGACCGAAGACAGCACGCCACCGGGCTCCATGCCGCTGACCGCGATCAGGGCGCGCAGGCCCTGCCGGCGGGCTTCGCCGAGGGCCTTGAGTCCGTGGGCCGCGAGGATGCGGTTCTCCGTGCGCAGCGGGACGAGGTCGGCGATGGTGCCCAGCGCGGCCAGGTCGAGGTAGTCCTTCACCGCGATCGAGGTGCCGCGTTCGTCGCCGGCCAGGCGCAGGACCTTCAGCACGCCGTGGACCAGCTTGAAGACCAGCCCGGCGGTGCAGAGCGTCTGCCACGGGGCGTCTTCGGCGTCATTGACGCGCGGGTTAACGAGCGTGCAGGTGACGCGGGATTCC
>CALPIW020000013.1 GCA_943323725.2 Polynucleobacter meluiroseus
CCGATCACCCAGAAGTTCCTCCATATCGACATCATGGAGATCGACCCGAGCTCCCCGATGACCGCCGCCATCCCGGTGCGCGCCATCGGTGAAGCCCATGGCGTCAAGACCGACGGCGGCACGCTCGCCATCGTCTCCCAGACCATCAACGTCCGCTGTCTCCCGAAGGACCTCCCTGAGTTCATCGAGATCGACGTCACCGAACTCAAGGTCAACGAGTCCATCCACGTCGGCGAGGTCAAGGCCCCTGCCGGCATCACCTTCCCGGGCGACCCCAAGCGCGTCGTCATCGTCTGCTCCGAGATGGCCGAAGAAGAAGCCGCTCCCGAAGCGACTCCTGCCGCCGGTGCCGCTGTTGCTGGCGCCGAAGGTGCCGCCGCTCCTGCGGCGGGCGCCGCTCCCGCCGCCGGCGCCGCTCCTGCGGCCGCCGCCGCGCCTGCTGCCAAGAAGTAATTTCCGCGCCGGGCGTCCCCGGTACCTGTTCTTTGAAGTCAAATGCCATTCTCGGTCATCGCCGCCCTCGGCAATCCGGGCCGAGAATATGCCGCCACCCGCCACAATGCGGGTTGGATCGTCATCGACGCGCTCGCCGCCCAAGCCGGCGCGGCGTGGAAGGAAGAGAGCCGTTTTTCGGCCTCGGTCGCGAAGATCACGTTCGGAGGCTCCTCCGTCCATCTGATCAAGCCGCTCACCTTCATGAACGACAGCGGGTCGCCTCTGGCGGCCTTCCTCCGGTTCCACCGGATCGAGCTCCCTGAGCTCGTCGTCCTCCACGATGACATCGCCTTCGAGCCCGGTCAGCTCCGCCTCTCCCTGGGAGGCTCCGCCGCCGGCCACAACGGCGTCGCCAGCTGCATCCGCCACCTCGGCGAACAGTTCGTCCGCGCCCGACTGGGCATCGGACCGAAGCAGCACCCCGGCCAGGATCTCGCCGACCACGTCCTCGGACGTTTCCCTGACGCCGACCTCGCCACCCTGACCCAGCGCATTCCCGACTTCATCAAGAACCTCGAAACCCTCCTTTCCCAAGGCCTCCCGGCCGCCCAAAACCTCACCAACAGAAAATCACCATCACCATGACCACCGCCACGATCCGCCGCGCCTACCGCGCCAGCCTCATCCTCGACCTCCGTGGCTCGACGGATGCGCCCGAGACCGTCATCGACAAGCTCAAGGACGTCCTGAAGTCCATCGACTGCAAGGTCAACGAAGTCGAGAACCTCGGCCAGAAGGAGTTCTCGCGCGTCGTCGACCGCAAGTTCCCCTCCGGCCTCTACGTCCAGTTCCACTTCGAAGGCCCGGTCAACGCTCCGACGACCTTCCGCGAGAAGCTCCGTCTCGACCGCACCATCAATCGCCTGCTCGTGCAGGTGACCAAGTAATCTCCGACCCCGCCTCGCCGTGGCCTCGTCCTTCAATCGCGTGATCCTCGCGGGCAACATGACCCGCGATCCGGAGGCCCGCGCCCTCCCGTCCGGCCAGGCCCTCACGAAGTTCTCCCTCGCCGTCAACCGTTCCTACTCCACCAAGGAAGGTGAGAAGCGAGAAGAAGTCACCTACGTCGACATCGAGAGCTACGGCAAGCAGGCCGAGATCATCGCCAAGTACTGCGGCAAGGGCTCCGGCATCCTCGTCGAAGGCCGCCTCAAGCTCGACCAGTGGGAAGACAAGAAGACCGGCGAGAAGCGTTCGCGCCTCGGCGTGGTCCTCGAGAACTTCACCTTCATCGGCGGCAAGTCCCAGGGCGGCGAAGAGGGCGGTTCCGCTCCCCGCGCCCGCGGCGGCAATGACACCCCGGCTCCTTCCGGCGACCAGGGCGGCGACGACGTCCCGTTCTAAACTTTCCCTCCCCAACCTTATAACCCAAGCAAGATCATGGCATTCACCGAAGTCCTCCTCATCAAGCCCGTCGACGGCCTAGGCGCCGAAGGCGAACAGGTCCGCGTCCGCGCGGGCTTCGCCCGTAACTTCCTGCTCCCGCAGGGCATCGCGCTCCCCGTCAACCGCTCCAACACGAAGTACGTCGAGGCCCTCAAGAAGGCCCGCGAAGTCCGTGAAGCCCGCGACCTCGAGGTCGCCAACGAGACCGCCGCCAAGCTGGCCGCCATCAAGCTCGTCTTCGCCGTCAAGACCGGCGAAGGAGGCAAGATGTTCGGCGCGATCAGCACCGCCGAAATCTCCGCCAAGCTCCTCGAGCACGGCATCGAGATCGAGCGCAAGCGCATCCATCTCGGCCAGGGCCCGGTCAAGCTCCTCGGCAAGCACACCACGAGCATCCGCCTCCATGGCTCCGTCATGGTCGAGCAGGAATTCGAGGTCGTCTCCGAGAACCCGATCGAAGTCGCCGCCGAAGAGGCCCCCGAGGCCGAAGAGCGCGAGTACCGCGACGACAAGAAGGCCCGCAAGCCCCGCAAGGAAAAGGCCGCCAAGTCCGAGTAATCGGACCGGCTCCCCGGAAAGGCGCGAAGTGCGAACTTCGCGCCTTTTTGTTTTCCGGGGTCCCCGCGCCTGTGAATAGGCCGTGAACAAGGCGTGAACGACCCGCCTGTTTGGCGCTGTCCACCGGGCTCCCCGCATCCATAGTGCACCTTTCCCATGGCCGAACGACCCCAGCGCCAGCGCCGCGAAGCCGCCCCCAACTACGGCGACCGCGTCCCGCCCCATAATCTCGACGCCGAGCGCGGCCTGATCGCGAGCATCGTCATCGACGGGGGCGACACCTTGCAGCGCTGCCTCGAGCAGCGCGTCACGCCGGATTATTTCTTCGATCCGAAGCACCAGGACATCTACGAGATCGCCGTCAAGCTCTCGCTGGCGAGCACGGGCATCGACGAGATCACGCTCACCGAACAGCTGCGCCGCGACGGCAAACTGGAGTCCGCCGGCGGCGCGACTTACGTCAACGAGCTGACGGGCCTGATCTCCTCGAGCGCCCACGCGCCCCACTGGCTCGCGATCATCCGTGAGAAGCACTTCCTCCGGCAGCTGATCTCCACCGCCGTCACGACGGTCGAGAAGGCCCACGCGCACGCCGAGGGCATCGAGCGCCTCCTCGAGGAGGTCGAGCAGTCCTTCTTCCGCATCAGCGAAGACCGTATCTCCGAGTCCGCCCAGACGATCGACGGACCCATCGCCGAGGCGATGGAACTCGTCCAGCGCATCATCCGCGATCGTAACTCGGTCCAAGGCGTCCCGACGGGCTTCCCGGACCTCGACGCGATGACCTTCGGTTTCCAGCCCGGCCAGATGATCGTCGTCGCGGCCCGTCCCGGCATGGGCAAGACTTCCATCGCGCTCAACTTCATCGAGGCCGCCCTGTTCCCGAAGCCCAGCGAGAACCGCAAGCCGTCCAACGTCCTGCTGTTCTCCCTCGAAATGCCCGCCCGCGAACTGGCCCTCCGTCTGCTTTGCTCCCGCGCCCGCGTGAACATGCAGAAGCTGCGCACCGCCCATCCCGACGAACGCATGCAGGTCGACCTCGTCCAGGCGGCCAACGAGTACAAGGGCCTCCCGCTGGTGGTCGACGACAACGGCGGCCAGAACATCCTCGAGATCCGCGCCAAGTGCCGCCGCGTCCATGCCCGCACGCCCCTGGACATGGTGGTCATCGACTACATCCAGCTCATCAATGGCCTGGATTCGGGCCTCCCCCGCGAACAGCAGATCGCCGAGGTCTCCCGCAGCATCAAGGCCATGGCCAAGGAGTTCAAGATCCCGATCATCGCCCTGGCCCAGCTCAACCGTAAGTCCGAGG
This sequence comes from Polynucleobacter meluiroseus, assembly GCA_943323725.2. Lineage (GTDB taxonomy): Bacteria > Verrucomicrobiota > Verrucomicrobiia > Opitutales > UBA953 > UBA953. The sequence goes on from CALPIW020000013.1 coordinate 3,755, forward strand.
ACGAGGCCCGCCAGCCGCGCATGTCCGACCTCCGCGAGTCCGGTTCCATCGAGCAGGACGCCGACATCGTCATGCTCATCTCCAAGCCCCCCGTCAGCCAGGGTAAGGCCGCCGAGGCCGAGGCCGAGCAGGCCGGCCAGGACGGATGTTACGCCCGCCAGCTGATCGTGGCGAAGAATCGTAACGGACCGACCTCCGACATCAACTTGCTCTTCAATCCGGGGCTGACACGCTTCGAATCTCCGGCTAAAGAATACCGAAATAATGAATAAGACCTCCCTTCGCCGCAGTTGGCTCCGCGCCGCCTGCTTCGCCCTCGCCTTGGTGCCGCTCGTCGGCGGCGCCCAGAACGCCCTCGGGCCGAAGGACCCCAAGGTCCGGACCATCCGCATCCAAGCCTCCGGCTCCGCGGTCTCCGAGCAGTTCGTCCGCGGCTTCGTCGCCCTGCGCGAAGGCGAGTCCTTCTCCAAGGAGGCCGTCGCCAGCACCGTCCGCTCCCTTTACGCGACCGGCCGTTTCGCCCAGGCTTCGGTCGAACCGGTCCTCGATCCGAAGACCGGTGAGGTCGACGTCGTCGTGACCGTGGAACCCCGTCCGATCCTCAAGGGCATCGAGTACATCGGCGGCGAAGGCATCGTCGGCTCCGACGCTTCCTGGTTCGGCGGCGAGGAACTCCAGGACATGCGTCTGGGTGAGCCGCTCGACATGGCCCAGCTGCGCCGCGCCGAGATCAAGCTCCAGGAGTCGCTCCGCAAGAAGCGCCCCTTCACGCGCGTCTCCTCCCAGCTCCGTGACATTCCCGGTGGCAAGATGGTGTCCGTCGTCGTCAACGAAGGCATCGAGCTCAAGGTCGACACCTTCCGTTTTGATGGCGCGAAGTCCTTCAGCCGTTCCGAACTGGCGGACGGTGCGAGCCTCGCGACGAGCGAGTACCGCTGGTACAAGTGGTCCTGGATGCTCGGCACGGGCCGCCTCGACCCCGAGCAGTATCGCGAAGACTGCCGCAAGCTCCGCGAATTCTACCGCGCCAAGGGCTACCTGGACGTCCAGGTCGAAGACGCCGACCCGGAGAAGATCTGCGTCGTCAAGGACGTCAGCGGCTCCACCGGCTGGCTCGACGTCGTCTTCAAGCTCACCGAAGGCCGCCGCTACACCGTCGGCGCCTTGGCCATCGAGGGTAACCGTCTCGGCGCCGCCGATCCGCTCTTCGCCGAAGCCGCGCTCCGCAAGGTCGTGGCCGAGCCTTCTCTCCGTCGGGGCGCTCATCCGTTCGAGTTCGACCAGCTGAAGTCCGGCGAAGCGTTCGCCGCCCCGGCCATCGAGGCCGCCGCCGACAAGCTCAAGGAATACTATGGCCAGATGGGCTACATCAACGCCCGCGTCGAGACGGTCCGCAAGCCGGACCTGACGACCGGCGCCATCGATGTCCGCTTCATCATCGAAGAAGGGCAGCGCCACACGGTCCGCGCCGTCGAGATCCAGGGCAACACGAAGACCCGCTCCACCGCCATCGCGCGCGAACTGGCGCTCGGGCCCGGCGAAGTCTTCGACCTCGCCCGTACCCGCGTCTCCGAGGCTCGCCTCCGCAACACGCAGTTCTTCCAGGAAGTCCGCGTGGCCCCCGTGCCGACGCCCGTCCCCGGCCAGAGCGACCTCCGCGTCACGGTCAAGGAAGGCCCGACCGGCCAAGTCAGCTTCGGCGCCGGTTTCAGCACCGTCGAAGGCCTCGTCGGCTTCGTCGAATACTCCGAGGCGAATTTCGACTTCTCCAATCCGGAAGGCTGGTACCGCGGTGACGGCCAGAAGTTCCGCGTGCGTCTCTCGGTCGGCAGCCTGACCAACTCCTTCGAACACTCCTTCGAAGAGCCGGCCCTCTGGGAGCGCGATCTCGCCGTGGGTTACTCCATCGAGCGCCGTTTCGCCGGCTTCGCCTCCGCTGATTACGCGGTGCTCACCGAAGGCGTGAACCTCTACGCCCGTCGCCGCGTCTTCGGTAACGTCGAAGGCCGCGTCGGTTACAACCTGCGACGCGTGTCCGTCGACAACGTGAGCTCCACGGCGCCCGCCGAAGTGGTCACCGAAGGCTCCGCCGGCGGCAAGGTGATCTCCTCGGTCTCCGCCTCGCTCATCTACGATACCCGCGACGAGTTCAACTTCCCGACGCGGGGTTCGCGCATCTCGCTCACCGAGGAACTCGCCGGCAACGGCTTCGGTGGCGACCTGAAGTATCTCCGTTCCGAACTCCGCACCGGCCGCTGGTTCCTGGTCTCCCCGACCGCCGAGCAGACCATCGGCGTCGTCGGCCGCGTCGGCCTGCTCACCGGCACCGCCGGCCAGCTGCCGTTCTACGAACGCTTCTACCTCGGCGGCGCCTACGACATGCGCGGTTTCAACTTCAACGACGTCGGCGGTTACTCGACCTACGATACGCAGTTCGGCAACGAGCCGATGGGCGGCCTGACCTACGGTTTCTTCAGCGCGGAATACACGATCAAGGTGGCCGATAACCTCCGTTTCGCCGCCTTCTATGACCATGGCTTGGTCAACCGGGGCGAGAGCGACTTTGGCCTCTCCGAAGCCAATTCCAGCTACGGCGTCGGCATGCGTATCCTGCTCGGCGGAGCCGTCATGCGCCTCGACTTCGGCTTCCCCCTTCAGATGACCCAGGTCCCGGCCGGCCAGCCCAACGCCGGCGCGACCGTCAACGAAGACGGGATGAAGTTCAACTTCAGCTTCGGCACGGTCTTTTGATTGCCAACCGTCCGCCTAATCGCTTCTTAAATCCTAACCTCATGAAGTCCTTCTTCGCGCTCCTCCTCGCCTCCGCCTCCGTCTTCGCGGCCGCCCCTAACGTCGGCCTCATCGACGAGCAGGAGATCTTCAAGACCTACGCCAAGTCCGCGGACATGCAGGCGGAGATCCGCAAGTCCGAGGAATCCGCCCAGGCTTCCGTCGGCGAACGCGTCAAGGTCGTCGAACAGCTCCAGGCCGACCTCGTCGCCGCCCAGAAGCGTGGCCAGGACCCGATGCTCAGCGAGAACGGCAAGAAGGCCGTCGAGGCCGAGCTCCAGCAGAAGAACGGCGTCTTCCAGCAGCGTCGCGCCGAGCTCCAGAACTTCGTCAACGAAGCCCGCGGCGCCATCCAGCAGCGCGTGGGTGAGATGAACAAGCAGATCCTCGCCGACGCCCGGACGCAGGCCGAAAAGGTCGCCAAGGCCAAGGGCCTCCAGCTCGTCCTCGGCAAGAGCCAGGCTTTCTTCGCCGACGCTTCCTTGGACATCACGCAGGACGTCATCAAGGAGCTCAACGCGGACTACAAGGCTTCGACTCCGGCCGCGCCTGCTCCGGCTGCCCCTGCCGCCCCCGCCGCGCCTGCCCCCGCCGCCGGCGACAAGCCGGCCGCCAAGTAAGACTCTGCCGCGCCCCTGCCAGTCAGGGGCGCTTCATTTAGGACCATGACGACTTCCTTCACCATCGCCGAACTCGCCGCCCTCACCGCGGCCGACGCCGTCGAGGGTGCCTGCGCCGGTCCGATCACCGGCGTCGCCGCCTTGGCCGAAGCGACTTCCGCCGACCTTTCTTTCCTCGGTAACGCCAAGTACGCCGATGCCGTGGCCGCCTCGCGCGCCGGTGCGATCCTCGTGCCGGTCGCTTTCGCGGGCAAGCCGGCCGCCGGCCAGGCTTTCCTCCGCGTCGCCAATCCTTCCTACGCGCTCGCGCTGTTCTGCGGCGTGCTCGAGGCGCGCCTCTGGCCGCGCCCTCCGGCCGGCATCCACGCGACCGCCGTCGTCGCGCCCTCCGCCAAGATCGATCCTTCCGCCCACGTCGGCCCCCTCTGCGTCATCGGTGAAGGCGCGGTCGTCGCCGCCGGCGCGGTCCTCGAAGCCCGCTGCCATATCGGTCCCCGCGCTTCGGTCGGCGCCGATTGCTGGCTCAAGCCCGGCGTCATCGTCGGCGACTACTGCGTCCTCGGCGCCCGCTGCCGCATCCAGTCCGGCGCCGTCATCGGCTCCGATGGCTTCGGTTATGAGCCCGTCAACGGCGAGATCCGCCGCATCCCGCAGATCGGCAACGTGGTCCTCGAAGACGACGTCGAGGTCGGCGCCAACTCGACCCTCGACCGCGCCCGCTTCAGCCAGACGGTCGTCGGGCGGGGCACCAAGATCGATAATCTCGTCCAGATCGCCCACAATGTGCGCATCGGCCGCCAGTGCCTGATCACCGCGCAAGTCGGCATCGCCGGCAGCACGACCCTCGGCGACCATTGCGTCTTGGGCGGCCAGTCCGGCGTGGCCGGTCACCTGACCCTCGGCGACCGCGTCAAGCTGGGCGCCCAGACGGGCCTCTTCGAGGACGTGCCCGCCGACGGCTTCATGAACGGCACGCCCGCCGTGCCCTTCGGTCTGGAGCGTCGCCTGGTCGTCCTTTCGCGCCGTCTGCCCGATTTGTTCAAAAAGGTTGATTCGCTGACCGCCTCCTTGGACTCTGCTAAACGCTAACCGACATGAGCCTCCCTGAGATGAAGATTTTCACCGGCAACGCCAACCCGGCGCTGGCCAAGGAAATCTGCGAACATCTCGGCGTCCCTCTCGGCACCGCGACCGTCAATCGTTTCCCCGACGGCGAGACGTTCGTGCAGATCAACGAGAACATCCGCGGCTGCGACGTCTACGTGATCCAGCCGACCTGCGCGCCGGCCAACGACCGTATCATGGAGCTGCTGATCATGATCGACGCGCTCCGCCGCGCCTCCGCCGCGCGTATCACGGCCGTCATCCCGTTCTTCGGTTACGCCCGCCAGGACCGCAAGGACAAGCCCCGCGTGCCGATCACGGCCAAGCTCGTCGCCAACCTGCTCACCGCCGCCGGCGCCAACCGCGTCCTGACGGTCGACCTGCACGCCCAGCAGATCCAGGGTTTCTTCGACATCCCGGTCGACCATCTCTACGCCTCGCCGGTCTTCTATAAGCACATCAAGGACAAGCCCTGGCTCAAGGACGCCACGGTCTTCTCGCCCGACGTGGGCGGCCTGAAGTATGCCTCGGCCGTGGCCGACATGCTCAACCTGCCTTACGGCTTCGTCGCCAAGCGCCGTACGAGCGCGACCACCGTCCAGGCCACGAGCCTCGTCGGTGAAGTCGAAGGCCGCGACATCATCCTGGTCGACGACATGACGGAGACCGCGGGAACGCTTGTGGCCGCCGCCGAACTGCTCAAGAAGAACGGCGCCCGCTCGGTGCGCGCCGTCGTCTCGCACTGCATGATCCAGGAGATCGCCTTCGAGCGCCTCCGCCGCGGCGTCATCGACGAGGTCATCACGACCAACTCCGTCCCGGCCGACTGGCCGAAGGACCTGCCGATCACGGTGCTTTCGATCGCCCCGCTGCTGTCCGACGCGATCCGTCGCATCCACGGCAACAACAGCGTGACCGACCTCTTCCCGATCAAGGGCCACTGAGGTCCGCGTCAGGACGTAAAAAAGGCCGCCTCGATCGAGGCGGCCTTTTTGTTGGCGAGTGAGGGTAGGGCTTACTTCTTCGCGTCGGCGAGGAAGGCGAGGATCACCTGGGCCTGGTCACCGGTGTGTCCCTTGTGGTCGGCGTAGACGCACTTGCCGTCCTTGAAGAGGAAGGCGCTGCGACCGGCCATGCCGACCATGTTCTTCACGCCGAAAGCTTCGGTGACGGCCTTCTTCTCCTTGTCGGCGAGGAGGCGGAAGGGGAACTTCTGCTCTTCCTTGAATTCTTTCTGGAGCTTCTCGTCGTCGGTGCTGACGCCGAGGACGTTCACGCCGGCCTTCTGGAGTTCGGACCAGTTGTCGCGGAGCGAGCAGCCCTGCTTGGTGCAGCCGCCGGTCTTGGCCTTCGGGTAGAAGTAGACGAGCAGGTAGCCCTTGGCGCCTTCCTTGGCGAGGGAGACGGCCTTGCCGTCCTGGTCATTGCAAGTGACGTCCGGGATGGAGGCGCCGACGGCGAGCTTTTCAGCCGCGTTACCGAAGAAGGGGAGGAGGGACATGAGGAGGGTAGCGAAGAGAGTCTTCATACGCTTCAGGTTGGGCGCCCGCCCGTAAAAGGCAAACGCGACCGCCGGTGTTTTGTGTCGCTTGTCCGACTTTCCGGGGGCAAAAATAAGCCCATGTTGCAGGCCGTCCTCGACACCATCCCTCATCGCCCGCCGTTCCTCTTCCTGGACCGCATCGACGAGGTCCGGGCCGATGGGGCCACCTGCACCCGCACCTTCCGGGCGGACGAGCCTTTCTACGCCGGCCATTACCCGGGTAACCCGATCACCCCGGGCGTCCTGCTCTGCGAGTCCGTCTTCCAGGCGGCCGCAGTCTACCTGACCAAGAAGCTCCAGTCCGAAGGCGGCGCCCCGGCCGGTAAGACCCCGGTGCTCTGCCGCATCGAGGAAGCCAAGTTCAAGGGGATGGTGAAGCCCGGCGACACGGTCTCGATCGAGGTGAAGCACGTCGAGACGCTCCAGCAGTTCCATTTCCTGACGGGCACGGTACGTCGCGACGGCAAGGCCGTCCTGACCATCCGCTTCGCCCTCGCCCTCGTCGACCAACCCGCCTGACCTATGTCCTTCCTCGGCCTCACCGGTAAGACCTACCTCGTCCTCGGCGTCGCGAACAAGAAGTCCGTCGCCTGGCACGTCGCCAAGACCCTCGAGGCCGAAGGGGCCAATGTGGTCTACTCCGTCCGCTCCCAGGCTCGCCTCGACTCGCTGAAGGGCCTGCTCGACGGCAAGCCGGTCTACCTGTGCGACCTTGAGCACGAAGCGCAGACGCAGCAGCTCGCGGCCGCCGTCGGCCGCGAACACGGCCCCCTTGACGGCGTCCTGCACAGCGTGGCCTTCGCCAACTTCTCCAAGGGCATGCAGCCGTTCCACGAGACGGTCCGCGCCGACTTCCTGCAGGCCACCGCGATCTCCGCGTTCTCGCTCGTCGAACTGGCCCGCGCGCTCAAGCCGCACCTGAAGTCCGACGCGTCCGTCGTCTCGATCGGCATCTCCTCGCAGGTGACGGCCTCGAACTACGGCTATATGTCGCCGATCAAGGCCGCCCTCGAATCCGCCAGCCGCTTCCTCGCGAAATCCTTCTCGGCCGATTCGCGCGTACGCTTCAACTCCGTCAACGCCGGACCGCTCAAGACGAGCGCGAGCGCCGGCATCCCGGGTTATCTCCATAACTACCTGCACGCCGAGAAGATGACCTTCCGTAAGGAGGCCCTGAAGACGCAGGAGGTCGCCGACACGGCCGTCTGGCTGCTCTCGCCGCGTTCGAGCGGCGTCAACGGGCAGGGCATCGTGGTCGACGCCGGCATGGGCTGGAATTTCTTCGACGAAGAACTCGTGGCCGCTTCTTCCCGTCTCCCCGGCTCGTGATCTTCCAGCGCACCGTCCTTTCCGGCCTCGTCGCCGAACTGCCTCCCGAGGTCTGGACCTCCGACGAGGTCGAGCGCCGTCTGGCGCCGCTCTATGGCCGCCTGAAGCTGCCGGAGGGCCGTCTCGAGCTGATGACGGGCATCCGCGAGCGTCGCTTCTGGCCGCAGGCCATCCGCCCGTCCGCCGCTTCCGCGTTGGCCGGGCGTCGCGCGATGCAGGCCGCCGGCGTGGGCCCGGCCGACATCGACCTGCTCATCCACTCGTCCGTCTGCCGCGATCGCCTCGAGCCTTCGACCGCCGCGTATGTGCATGGACTGCTCGGCCTCGGCGCGCAGGCGCAGATCCTCGACGTCTCCAACGCCTGCCTGGGTTTCCTCAACGCCGTCGCGCTCGCCGCGGGCATGGTGGAGTCCGGTCAGATCCGTCGCGCGCTCGTCTGCTCCGGCGAAGATGGTCGACCGCTCGTGGAGCGCACGATCCGCATGCTGAACGAAGACCTCGCGCTCACGCGTGAGACCATCAAGCCGTACTTCGCCAATCTCACCATCGGCGCAGGTGGCGCGGCTGCGGTGGTCTCCCGCGACGACCTCGCCGCGCCCGGCGCGATCCGCCTGCTCGGCGGAGCCGCTGAAACCGATTCTTCCGCGAACGGCCTTTGCGAAGGAGACACTTCCTTCGCCGAACTCGACATGCGCACGGACTCCGAAGCGCTGCTCGCCGCCGGCGTCGCGCTGGCCCAGCGTTGCTGGGGTCGCTTCAAAGGCGTCACCGGCTGGGATGAATCCACGCCGCATCGCGTGGTGACGCACCAGGTCGGCCGCCGTCATTCCTCGCTGCTGTTCGAGAAGCTCGGGCTCGACCCCGCGAAAGATTACCAGAGCTTCGATCGCCTCGGTAACGTGGGCTCGGTTTCCGTGCCTGCCACGCTGGCGCTCGGGATCGCCGAAGGCCGGATCAAGCCCGGTGAACGCGTCGCGCTGCTGGGCATCGGTAGCGGTCTCGCCAGCATGATGCTCGCCGTCGAATGCCAATGACCGCCGCCGACCTATCGCCCGCCGTGCAGGCGCTCTATCCCTTTGCGCCGAAGGATTTCGCCGCGCTCTCGGGACGCATGAGTTACGTCGACCACGGTCCGCGCGACGGTCGTCCCGTGCTGCTGCTTCATGGCAATCCGTCGTGGTCGTTCCTTTGGCGCGACCTGATCCTGAAACTCGCTGCGCAAGGCCGTCGCGTGATCGCCCCTGACCACGTCGGCATGGGCCTGTCTGCCCGCCCTGATCGTTTCCTCCGTCTGGCCGACCGCATCGCCGACGTCGAAGCCCTCATCGCCCACCTCGGACTCAAGGAATTCGACCTGGGCGTGCATGACTGGGGTGGCGCTATCGGCTTCGGCGTGGCTGGTCGCCGTCCGGAGAGGGTGGGGAAGATCCTCGTCACCAACACTGGCGCCTTCCTCTCCGAGCGCATCCCGGCCCGCATCGCCCTCTGCCGCGCCCCCCTGATCGGACGTTTCATCGTCCAAGGCCTTAACGGCTTCGCTTGGCCGGCCACCTGGATGTCGGTCGAGAAACCGCTCAGCCCAGCCGCCAAGGCCGGTTTCCTGGCCCCCTACGGGTCCGCTTCGGTCCGCCGGGCGGTCGCCGACTTCGTGGCCGATATCCCCATGGAGGCCGAACACCCCACCCGGAGCGTCTTGGCGGGGGTGGAAGCCTCTTTGGCGGGCCTCAAGGGCAAGCCTATGCTGCTTTGTTGGGGAATGCGGGACTTCTGCTTCGACCGATCGTTCCTCGAGGGCTTCATCACCCGTTTCCCGGCCGCCCAGCAGCTCCTTTTCGCCGACGCCGGGCACTATGTCCTGGAAGACACCGGTGAGGCGGCGCTGGGTCCGATCGCGGCCTTTTTCGGACCCGCCTGACGGTCCGCTCGCCGGGGGTGTCGGGGTGGTCGGAAATCAGCTGTGAGTAACGTGTGAGCAACGGTTTCTAACACCCCCTATTAGTTTTTGTAAGGGGTTGATTGGTAGTCATTTCTGGGCGGCCAAAAACATTCACGGCGAGGGTGTTTCCTGTTGCAGATACCCCTGTGAAAAACAGCATGAAAACACCCCTCCTGCGGGCGGGGAAATATCATTTATTTACCCACCTAGACATGAGCGAAAATTCCGAGAAAACCCCGAATCGCGGCAAGCACGCCGGTAACGAAAGCTACGGCGCGGCCGACATCAAGCGCCTCAAGGGCCTGAAGGCCGTCCGCGAGCGACCTGGTATGTATATCGGCGATACGAACGAGACGGGTCTCCACCACTGCGTGTATGAGATCGTCGACAACTCGATCGACGAAGCCCTCGCCGGTTATTGCAAGAGCATCAAGGTCGAGATCCATGCGGACGGTTCGCTGTCCGTCGAGGACGACGGTCGCGGCATCCCTGTCGCGATGCACCCGGAAGAAAAGGTGCCGACGCTCGAGCTCGTGCTCACCAACCTCCACGCCGGTGGTAAGTTCGACAAGGGCGCCTACCAGGTCTCCGGCGGCCTCAACGGCGTCGGCGCGAAGTGCGTCAACGCCCTTTCCGACAGCTTCATCGCGGAAGTCAGCCGCGAAGGCGAAGTCCACCAGATGAAGTTCTGCCGCGGTGAAGTCACGCAGTCGATCAAGGTCATCGGCAAGACGAAGCGCACCGGCACGAAGATCACCTTCCATCCGGACCCGGAGATCTTCGTCGCGACCCAGGAGTTCAAGTACGACACGCTCGTCCGCCGCATGCGCGAGCTGGCGTTCCTCGTCCCCGGCATCACGGTCGAGATGAAGGACCAGCGTACCAACCGCGCCGACAAGTTCGAGTTCAAGGAAGGCATCGCCGAATACGTCTCCTTCCTCAACGCGAACGAGGAGCGCCTCTTCGAGAAGCCGATCCTGATCTCGGCCGAGGTCGATTTCACCGATCTGTCCAACCCCCGCGTGATGGCCGACGGCGAGAAGCCCAAGCCGGGCATGCGCCGCATGACCCTCGACGTGGCCCTGCAGTACAACGACCGCTACGATGAGATGGTCTTCAGCTACGCCAACCTGATCAATCAGCCCGAAGGCGGCACCCACCTCTCCGGCTTCCGTTCCGCGCTCACCCGCGTGATCAATCACTACGCGAAGTCCAATAATCTCATCAAGGACAAGGACGCCAAACTCAACGGCGACGACATGCGCGAAGGCCTCGTGGCCGTCATTTCCGTCAAGCACCCGGATCCGAAGTTCCAGTCCCAGAACAAGACCCGCCTGACGAACCCGGAAGTCGAAGGCATCGTGACCTCCGTCGTCGGCGAGCAGCTCAAGTACTACCTCGAGCGAGACCCGAAGACCGGCCGTCGCATCGTCGACAAGTGCCTCAACGCCGCCCGCGCCCGCGAAGCCGCCCGCAAGGCCCGCGAGACGGTCCGTAAGTCCGCCATGTCCTCCGGCGGCCTCCCCGGCAAGCTGGCCGACTGTTCCGAGAGCGATCCGTCCGTCTGCGAACTCTACATCGTCGAAGGCGACTCGGCCGGTGGTTCCGCCAAGCAGGGCCGCGACCGCCGCTACCAGGCGATCCTCCCGATCAAGGGCAAGATCCTCAACGTCGAGAAGGCGCGCATCGACAAGATCCTCTCCAACGAGGAAATCCGCACGATCATCACCGCCTGCGGCACCGGCATCGGCAAGCACGAGGGTGACGGCGCCTTCGACGTCACGAAGTGCCGCTACCATAAGCTCGTCATCATGACGGACGCGGACGTCGACGGCTCGCACATCCGTACGCTGCTCCTGACGTTCCTCTTCCGCCAGATGCCCGGCCTCATCGAGGCGGGTTACGTCTACATCGCCCAGCCGCCCCTGTACCGCATCAAGCGCAAGAAGCGCGAGCAGTACGTCGACAACGACCCGGAACTGAACCGCATCCTCCTCGAGCTCGGCTCCGAGGACGTGAACCTGCTCCG
>CALPIW020000014.1 GCA_943323725.2 Polynucleobacter meluiroseus
ACGATGCCCTTGGCGAAGCCTTCGCTGTCGGCGGACGGCGCCACGAGCTCGCGCGTGAACCGGTCGTAAGGCTTATTGGTGAGCAGCGAGAGATAGAGCCAGTTGGTGATCTGCTTGCGGCCACCGTCGATGTAGCCGGTGCCGGCGTAATCGTTACGCAGGAGGTCGTTCCAGAAGACCATCCAGTGGTCGGCGTAGTCGACGTCGCGGGCGAGGAGCTTCCGCACGAGCGCCTCACGCTTGTCGGGCCGCGTGTCGGCCGCGAAAGTGCGAGCCTCTTCGGCGGACGGCAGCAGGCCGACGAGGTCCAGCATGACGCGACGCTGGAAGGTAGCGTCATCCGCCGGCGGCGGAGTCGGGGCGCCCTTGGCCGCGAGCCATCCGTCGAGCACGCGGTCGAGCGGATGCGTGCGACCGGACTTCGCTTCGGGAAGCGCCGGACGGCGCGGACGCAGCGGCGGCTCATAGGCCGGCTGCTTGAAGGCGAACCCTTCGGTCCAGACGGCGCCCTGCTCCACCCACGTGCGGAGGATGGCGACCTCGGCCGGACTCACGCGCGGGCCTTTCGGGGGCATGCGTTCGTCGGGGTCTTCGCTGACGATCGAATCGAGCAGTCGTCCCTTCGACGCCTGACCCGGGAAAAGCACCGCGCCGTTCTCGCCGCCTTCGAGCAGCGAGGCGCGCGTGTTCATCGAGAAACTTCCCTTCTTCTTGTCGCCCGTGTGGCACTCGCCGCAGTGCTGGCGCAGGATCGGCACCACCTCATGGGCGAAGTCGACCGACGCCGCCCCGAGGGAGGCCGTCAGGAAGCTACCGGCGAGAAGGGAACCTCGAAACATGCGGGGACGGCCGGCGAATCAGGGGACGAAGACGACCGCGGCGGCGGCCGAGGCTTCGACGGCCTGCTTGGTGTCGGTGAGCTTGCCGTCGCGGCCGATCTTGTAGGCGTTGAGCGTGCCGGACTTCTGGCCGGCGCACACGAGCCAGCGACCGTCGGCGCTGAGGCCGAAGCCACGCGGCGTGGCGGGCGTGCCAAGCACGTGCTGGAGGAGCGTCAGCTTGCCGACCTGGGCGATCGAGTAGACGGCGAGGGAGTCATGGCCGCGATTGGAGACGTAGAGCGTCTTGCCGTCGGGACGGACGAAGATCTCGGCGGTGGAAGCGCCCTTGGTCTCCGCGCCGGTCGGCAGCGTCGGCAGGCTCTGGAGCTGCTTCAGGCCGCCGTTACGTTCGACCGAGAAGGCGACGACATTGAGGCCCATCTCGGTGTTCACGTAGGCGAACTTGCCGTTGGGATGGAAGGCGAGGTGACGCGGGCCTTCGCCGGCGGTGACGCGGCCGGACTTCGGCTTGTTCGCGGCGAGCAGGCCTTTCTCGGCGTCGAACTTGTAGATGAAGATATCGTCCGTACCGAGGTCGGCGACGTAGGCGCGGCCGTTCCTCGGATGGAAGTAGACGCCGTGGGCGTGCGGGCCGGACTGACGGCCGGCGTTGGGGCCCGTGCCGACGTGCTGGAGCGAAGACGAAGCGGCGGCGAGGGAACCGTCGGCCTTGATCGGCAGCGCGGTGGTCGAACCCGACCCGTAGTTGACGACGACCAGGTTCTTGCGGGCGGCGTCGACGGCGAGGTGCGTCGGTCCTTTGCCCTTGGAGGCTTCGGTGTTCAGAAGTCGGAGCTTGTCGCCTTCGACCGCATATGCCGCGACGGCGCCTTCGGCCGCCTCGGCGGTGGCGTAGAGGAACTTCGCGTCCGGGCTGAGCGCGACGTACGAAGCGGACTTCGCTTCGGCGGCGACGGTCGGGACCGAGATCTTCCCGGTCTTGCCGTCGAGCACGCAGCGGAGGACGCCCTGGGCCTTGGCGCCGGAAGTGCCGACGTAGAAGACGTACTGCGCAGGCGCAGGCTTGGCCTTCGAAGCGGCCTTCGGAGCCGGGGCGGGTGCGGTGGTGTCGGCGGACTGACAGCCGACGAGCAAGGCCGCGAACGCGGCGAGGAGGAGGCGGGAGGTGTTCATAGGTTTAAAATCGGGGAGGCGATCAGCGGCCATCCCACCAGCCGTCGAGCTGACCCAGGAGGCGCTTCACGTCATCGGGACGTTCGGCGGCGAGGTCGCGGAGTTCGTAGGGATCGGCCTTGAGGTCGAAAAGGCGCGGCGGCTCGATGGCGTCGTACGAACCATGTTGCTTCCCGCCGGTCTTCAGTCCGCTGGAGACGATGAGCTTGAGGTCGCCGGCGACGAGCCAGCGATAGCGCAGGCTGGCCGCGGGACGCGCGAGATCGAGGAGGTCGTGGGTCGAATTCTGGCCGGCGACGAACGGGCGCGCCTTCAGGGCCGCGTCGTCGAGCAGATCCAGACCGTCGCCGCCGGCAGGCACGGGCGCGCCGACGAGCTTCAGGAGCGTCGGCATGATGTCGACCGCGCTCGCGGCTTCGGCCATCACGGCCGGCTTGATGTGCCCGGGCCAGCTGACGAAGATCGGCGTGCGCACGCCGCCGTCGAAGGGCGACTGCTTGGAGCGCTCGAAATCGACGATCGGCTTGTCCGTCCGCGGAATCCAGCCGTTGTCGGCGACGTAGACGATGATCGTGTCGCGGGTGAGGCCTTCCTTCTCGAGATGGGCGCGGATCTCGCCGATGGTCTCGTCGAACCACTCCACCATCGCGTGGTACTTCGCGGCCTGCGGCGTCGGGGACTTGTCGCGGTATTTCGCGAGCAAGCGCTCCGGAGGCGTATGCGGGTCATGCGGCATCATCGGCGCATACCAGACGAAGAACGGCTTACCGGCCTTCTTCGACCGGCTGATGAAGTCCGTGAGCGGCGCCAAAGTCTTGCGGCCGATGTCGAGGCCCTCGTCGCCGTGGCGTCCGCCCTTGGTCATGCCTTCGGTGAAACCGCCGGTCTGATAAGGGCCCATCCACCACTTGCCCGTCTGCAGGCTGACATAACCTTGCTCGCCGAGGATCCGGGGCAGGATCGGCGATTCCTGGAAGCGCTTGATCATCTGGGCGCGACCATCGAGGAAAGCGGCGCTCTTCTGTTTGGCGGCGGCGGCCTTGGCGGCACCCTTGGCGCCGGCGGCGGCGTCCGCGCTGACGGGGATGAACGGATCGTTGCCGGTCAGGCCGTGGCGGTGGACGTGCCGTCCGGTCAGCATCGAGGCGAGGCTCGGCCCGCAGAGGGAGTTCGTGACATAACCGCGAGGGAAGAGGCGCGACTCCGCCGCGAGCTTATCGAGGTGAGGCGTACTGACCGCCTTCGAACCCATGAAGCCGTAATCGAACCAGGCGTGGTCGTCCGAGACGATCATCAGGATGTTCGGGCGTTCGGCGGCGGACAGCGACAAGCCCAGGCAGGCGAGCACAGCGACGCAAAGGGGTAAGAGGCGGGGCATGTCTTATAGACTCCCCAAACCAAGGCCCGTTCCCATCCAAAAAATCCGCCAATCTTCATCATTTAGAGGAAGATCGCCCAGAAACCGCCGCCACCCCCTTTGACGAACCTCAGACCCCGGGCATAATGAGCGACGTCGGCAGCCCTACACCCCCGGTGACCCCATCCCGGAGGCCCCCTCTATAAAATATAATACGTTTTTATCTGACTGAATAACAGTCACTTAGGGAAAGACGTCTCTCCGACCCCCCATTTTCAGCCCTATATATACAGGCCCCTTTCTTTTTCCATGATCAACCACATCCCGCACCGCACCGCCAAGACCGACGCCCTCACCTCCCTCCTCCGCTCCGAACTCCCCGATCTCGGTGAAATCGAGGTCTCCCGCCTCGAGACGGCCCCCGACCGCTCCGGCGAGGCGGACAGCCTGACGGTCTACCTCAACCAAGCCGCCCGCTGGCCCCGCCTGAGCCCCGAAGAGGAACTCGCGCTCGGCCACCGCATCAAGGCCGGCAAGCTCGCCGACGGCAGTCTGACGCCGGCCGGCCAGGCCGCTTTCGACGAACTGGTGAACCGCAACCTGCGCCTGACCTACTACGCCGCGAAGCAGATCAACGTGCCCCGCGAGGAGATGCTCGAACTCGTCGCGGCCGGCAACGTCGCGCTCATGGAGGCCGCCCGCGCCTTCAACGCCGACCTCGGCCACCGTTTCAGCACCTACGCGTTCTGGGGCATCCGCAGCGCGGTGTTCCGCCACCTCAACTTCCTGCGTCGCACGGTGCGCCTCCCTCGCAACCTGCACGAGCAGATGGCCAAGCTCCGCAAGGCCGAAGCCGCCCTCCTCCAGAAGACCGGCCGCGAGGCGACGGAGGACGAACTGTGCGCCCTCCTGGCATGCTCGCCCGAGAAGATCGTCGAGCTGCGCTGCTACCAGCAGCACGGCCAGTCGCTGGACGCGCCGATCGGCGAAGACAGCGACACGACCTTCGGCGACACGTTGGCCGATCCGGAGGCTTCGACGCCGGCCGCCTACGCCGAGGCCGCCGACCGCCGGGAAGCGCTGGCCGAAGTGATGGCCCAGCTCACGCCCCGTGAACTCGAGGTGATCCGCCTCCGCGCCGGCCTCGACGGCGAGGAACTGACGCTCGACGCCATCGGCCAGCGCCACGGGGTCTCCCGCGAACGCATCCGCCAGATCGAAGCGGAGGCCCGCCGCAAGATGCGCCTCATCATCCGACGCTGAGCCGGGTCTTGTGTCCGGAGGAAGGCGCGCCATCGTCGACGCGTGCCTTCCTCCGCGCCACGCCTGCTGCTCCTCGGCCTCGCCGGTTTCCTGACGCCGCACCTCTCCGCCCAGCAGGCCGAGCCGTTCGAAGAACCGCCGATCCAGTACTCGGCCACCGAGGCCAAGGACCGCGCGACGGCCCTGAACGCCGCCCACCAGGCGCGGGCGAACGCCATCCGCTCCCTGCCCGCGAAGAAACGCCTGCAGTGGCTGCTCGATGAATTCAAGGTGCCGGCGGAATCCCAGCTCTTCGTCTTCAGCAAGACGAGCCTCCAGCGCGACCTGATCACGCCGGAGACGCCGCGCGTGCTCTACTTCTCCGATGAGGTCTACGTCGGCTGGGCGCCCACGGGTTCTTTCGAGGTGACGGTCTTCGATCCGCAGCTGGGCGCGATGTTCTACGTCCTCGACGCCCACGAGACCGGCCCGGCCCCTCTGCTCATGCGCGACAACGACTGCCTGCTCTGTCATGCGCGCCACGAACACACGCCCACCTTGCGCACGCGCTCGGTCTTCCCCGACGCCCGCGGCGAACCGCTCGGCGGCTCGGGCGGCGCTAACATCGCCCCATCGACCCCGCTCGAAGAACGCTGGGGCGGCTGGTACGTCACCGGCGGCGGCCCGGGCCTGCGTCACCGTGGCAACCTGACCGGGCGGCGACTCGAAGATTTCGAAGGAGAATCGGCGCAGCCGACGCGCAACCTCGACTCGCTCGAAGGCATCGTGGACACCCGTCGCTATCTCCTGAAGACCAGCGACGTCGTGCCGATGCTCCTGCACGACCACCAGGTCCACGTGCATAACGTGATGTCCACCGCCCTGCAGGACGCCCGCATCGCCTTGCATCGCTGGCCGGCCATGCGCGCGATCCTCGGCCTGCCCGCTTCGGCTCCGCCCCAAGGCTCCTGCCTCGTGGTCTTCGAAAGCCAGGCGGAGAAGCTGCTCGACGCCCTGCTCTGCCGGGACGAGGTCGCGTGGCCGGCCGATGCGCTGCGTTCCGACGGCGTCTTCGCCGCCGCGTACGCCAAGACCCGCAAGGCCGACGCTCGGGGCCGCTCCCTGCGCGACCTCGACCTGCGCACGCGCCTCTTCCGCTACCGTTGCAGCCCGCTCATCTACTCCGAAAGCTTCGCGCACCTGCCGCCGCAGCTCCGGGAGATCACCCTGCTGCGTCTTTCGTCCGGCCTGCGCGCCTTCCCGCCCGCCCCGGCCTTCGGCCACCTCGAGGAAGCGGAACGCGTCGCGATCCACGAGATCCTCACGGCCACGCTGCCCGACCTGCCCGCCGGCTGGGGCAAGTAAGGCGGACATGAAAAAGGCCGGCCCTCGACGAGGACCGGCCCGGTTTCGGCGCCTACGCGCGGCTTACTTGACGAGCGCGGCGAGCGGCTCGCGGATGGCGTCGGCCCAGATCTGGTAGCTGACGGCGTTCAGGTGCAGGAGGTCGGGCATGACGGACTTCTCGAGCGTGCCGTCGGCGGTAAGGAACTTGGCGCCGATGTCGAGGTAACGGACCTTCTGGCCGTCGTCGAACTTCGCGAGGAGGGCGTTGACGACCTTGTTCTTGGCGCGGCCGGGATTGTTGGCCTCGGTGGCGCCGCGCGGGAAGATCGCGAGGAGCAGGACCTTGGTGTTCGGCGAGCGCTGGTGGATCGCGGAGATGATGGCCTTGATGCCGGCGGCGACCTGCTCGGGGGAGTTGTCGGCGGCGCCGGAGTTGTTGGTGCCGATCATGAGCACGACGGCCTTGGGCTTGATGCCTTCGAACTCGCCGTTCTCGACGCGCCAGAGGACGTGCTGGGTGCGGTCGCCGCCGATACCGAAGTTGGCGGCCTTGTACTGGCCGAACTCCTTGTCGAAGATGGCGGCCTGGCGACCCCAGCCGGCGGTGATGGAATCACCGAGGAAGACGACCTGGGCTTCGCCCTTCTTGGCGATCTCGACGAAAGACTCGTGCGACTTGAGGAAGCCGGCCTGCGGCTTGCCATCGGGTCCGAGCTTCGGCGCGGCGACATCGGCGGGCTGGTTCACGGCCGGAGCGGCCGGCTTCTTGGCGGGAGCCTTCTTGGCGGGAGCCTTCTTGGTCTCTTGGGCGACGAGGGTGGCGCCGCCGACGAGGCCGATCGCAAGGAGGAGGGACAGGATGCGTTTCATAGGGTGGGGGTGGCCGATGTTTTCGCCCAACCACAGGAGGGTGTCAACGCCGGCCACCGATGCTTGCCGAGCGACGTTCCCGTGCGGTAGCCTGCCTCATGACCCAACCGCTGCGATTCGTGACCAAGGCCGAAGCCATCAAGGAAGAGTACAAAGGCCGCACCAACTACTGGCTGACCCGTCCGGAACTCACCGGCGCCAAGGACCTGCAGGTCTGCGAGGCGACCCTGCCCGCCGGCGAAGGCCACGCCTTCCACACCCATCCGGAACTCGAGGAGATGATCTACGTCCTCGCCGGCGAGGTCGAACAGTGGGTCGAGCAGGAGAAGCGCATCCTGAAGCCCGGCGACGCCGCGCACATCCCGGCCGGCGTCGTGCACGCGACCTTCAACGTCTCCAAGGCGGACGCCACGATCCTCGCGATCCTTTCGCCCGGCGCGAGCCAGGGACCCTTCATGGTCGACGTCAGCGGCGAAGCGCCGTGGAAGGACCTGCGCGCCGGCGCATGAATTTCTTCGCCCGTCATCGCGGCCTGCTCGTTTCGTCCACGCTGCTGTTGGCCGGCGCGATCATCCCTTGGATCATCTGGGGCGACGCGCTGGACGCGACGTTCACGGTCGAAGGCTCGCGCGCCTGGATCGCCGGCTTCGGCGCGGCCGGCGGTCTCGCCGGGGCGGGCCTGCTCGTCGCGGATCTCCTGCTGCCGATCCCGAGCACGCTGGTGATGTCGGCGCTCGGCCTCGCCTACGGCACGCTCGTCGGCGGTCTCTACGCCGCCGCCGGCACGGTCGTGGCCGGCCTGCTCGCCTATGGGCTCAGCCGCTGGCTGGGCCGCCCGCTCGCCGTGCGTCTCGCCGGCGCCGACGCGCTGGAGTCCGGCGAGAAACTCTTCGCGGACGGCGGCGCCTGGCTGGTGGCGGGTTCGCGCTGTCTCCCGATTCTCCCCGAAGCGATCGCGTGCCTCGCCGGCCTGCACCGCATGCCCTTCCGGACGTTCGTCCTCGCGCTGCTCTGCGGCGGCGTGCCGACGGGCTTCCTGTTCGCGGCCATCGGCGCGCTCGGCCAGACCGAACCCGCGTGGGCGCTGGCGCTCAGCGTGGTCGTGCCGGTGCTGCTCTGGCTGCTCGCCCGCCGCTGGCTGCGCCGCTGATCAGCGCAGCTCCTTGATCCGCACGTTGCGGTACCAGACGCGCTTGGCTTCGTCCTGGAAACCGACGTGGCCTTCGGCCGGGCGGTCCTTCATCGGCGAAGCGGCAAGGTCGAGCACGATGGTGCGCTCACCGTTGAAGTCGACGGCGAGACGGCGGTCCTTGAGCGTGAGCGTGTAGCGGTTCCATTCGCCGGCGGGCTTCACCATGTTCTTGGTCGCGGCCATCGCGCGGATGATGCCCCCGCAGTCATGATGACCGGGCTTGGCGAGGCCGTGCGTGTCGAGGATCTGGAGCTCGATGCCCTTCGCGACGGGATCGAGCGGATCGGCGACGCAGAAGAAGACGCCGGAGTTGCCGGTGGGCTCGAACTTGAATTCGAGGTCGAGGACGAAGTCGCGATACTTGCGCTCGGTGAAGATATAGGCGTCGAAACGCTTCCAGCCGGTCTCGCCCGCGCGCGGCTTCAGCGTCACGGTGCCGTCGGTGTCGTAGACCCAGTTGCCCTTGGTCTTCCAGCCGGCGAGGTCCTGGCCGTTGAAGAGCGACACGAAGCCCGGCGCGTCCGCGGCGGGATGGGGCACCGCCTCCGCGGCGGGGCTTACGGGGTAGGACTCGGGAGCGGCGACGAGGGCCGTGGCGAAAAACAGGAGGAAGCAGGACTTCATGGCGAGGTCACGATAGGGTGCCGAGCTCGCGACGGCAGGCGAGATAACTTCTGCGTTCCCAGCGCGGCGGGACAGGCCTAGTCTGCCGACATGCCCCTGCTGTTCCTCGCCGCCCTCATGTTCGCCGCCCTCGCCCGCGCGGAGCAGCCCGGCCGGCCGGACATCGTGATCTTCCTCGCCGACGACCTGGGTCAGCTGGACTCGGCTCCTTACGGCGGCACGGACATCCGCACGCCGCAGCTCGCCGCCTTGGCCGCCGCGGGCCTGACTTTCGACCGGGCCTACGTCGCCTCTCCCAGTTGCGCGCCCAGCCGGGCCGCCTTGCTCACCGGACTCATGCCCGCCCGCAACGGCGCAGAGTCCAACCACGCCCGCCCGCGGGCGGAGATCCGCAAGTGGCCCGCCTACTTCAAGGAGCTAGGTTACGAAGTGGCCGCCTTCGGCAAGGTCTCGCACTATCGGCACACCGCGGACTACGGCTTCGACGTGTTCGCGCACGACGGCTTCCATGATCCCGAAGGCGTGCCGGCGGCGATCCGCTTCCTCCGCGCCCGTCCGCGCGACGCGAAACCTCTCTGCCTGCTGATCGGCAGCAACTGGCCGCATGTGCCTTGGCCGACCGCCGACGGCGCGCACCGTCCGGCCGAACTCAGGTTGCCGGCGGGCAGCCTCGATACGCCGCAGACCCGCGTCTGGCGGGCGCGCTACGCCGACGCCGTGGCGCGCTGCGACGCCGAACTCGGCGACGTGCTGCGCGCGGTCCGCGAGGTCCTGCCGCCCGCCACCCTGACGGTCTTCACCAGCGACCACGGCGCCCAATGGCCCTTCGGCAAATGGAACCTCTACGAGGCGGGCATCGCCACGCCGCTGATCATCCGCTGGCCGGGCGTCGTCCCCGCCGGCCGGCGCACGCCCGCCATGGTCAGCTGGGTGGACCTCCTCCCGACGCTGCTGGAAGCCGGCGGCGGCAAGGCTCCGGCGGACATCGACGGCCAGTCCTTCCTGCCCGTGCTCCGCGGCGGCGACCGGCATCGGGAAAAGATCTTCGCCACGCATGCGAACGACAACCGGATGAACGTCTACCCCGCGCGGAGCGTGCGGGACGGACGCTGGAAGTACCTCCGCAACCTCCACCCCGACTGGGCCTTCACGACGCACATCGACCTGCAGGAAAGCCGGGGCGACGGCCTCGGCCAACGGGCCTTCTTCGCGGAGTGGGAGCAACTCGCCCGGACGGACGCGCGCGCGGCGGCCACGCTGGACCGCTACCACCGGCGGCCCGCGGAAGAACTCTATGACCTGGAGACGGATCCCACCGAGACGCGGAACCTGGCGGCGGATCCGGCGCACGCGGAGAAACTGGCCGAACTGCGCGCGGCGCTCACCGCCTGGATGAAGGCGCAGGGCGACGAGGGCTCGGTGCCGGTCGCGCCCCGCCTGCTCGCCGACCCCGCCTCGTTCGGGCCGGCCGGGGCGGCCGCCGCTTCCAAGGCCGCCGCCCGCAAGCCGGCCGGCAAGTAGGGAACGGTCGCCCCGGCAGAAGGGATTGGACGAGGACGGCTCGTCATAATAAACATACGGCATGGGCCGCCCCTCCCTGCTCTCCGTCCTGACGTGCCTCCTCGCCGTCGCCCTCCCCGGCGCGGTACCGCCGAACATCGTCGCCGAAGGCGTTCCCGCCGTGACTCCGGCCCTCACGACGGAGCTGACGCCCTACCTCAACCTCGGCGGCGCGGGCTTCCGCGGCTGGCACGCGACGCGCCGCGAAGCGCTCGTCACGACCCGCGTCGGCGAAGCCTCTCACCTCCACCTGATGGCGACGCCCTTGGCGAAGCGCGTCGCGCTGACCGGCGGCGTCGAACCGGTGAAGAGCGGCCGGATGCAGCCGGGCGGGACGCTCCTGCTTTACGCCGCCGACCGGGGAGGCGACGAGAACTACCAGCTGCACCTCAAAGACCTCGCCGACCCGCAGGCGAAGCCCGCGCGGCTCACGGACGGCAAGTCGCGCAACCTCTCGGCCTGCTGGTCCCCTGACGGACGCCGGATCGCCTACGCGACCAACCGCCGCAACGGGAAGGACAACGACATCGTGGTCGTCGAGGCCCGGCCGCCTTACGCGGAACGCGTCGTGCACGCCGGGACTTCGTCCGGATGGAGCCCGGTCGAATGGTCGCCCGACGGCGCACGGCTCCTCCTCCGCCAGTCGCTCGGCCAGACGGAGACGCGCCTCTGGACGATGGACGTCGCGACCACGACGAAGTCGCAGGTGACGTCGCGGACGGACCGTCATTACTACGCCGCCGCGGCGTTCGCCGAAGGCGGCAAGACGGTCGTCGCGCTGGCCGACTTCGGGGCGGACTTCCTGACCCCGGTACGGATCGACCTGTCGACCGGCGAGACGCGACGCCTGGACGGCGCTCCCGAGTGGGACGGCGAGGAACTCGCGGTCTCCGAAGACGGCACGCGGCTCGTCGTCGCCTTCAATGTCGAAGGCTTCTCCGAACTCCGCTGCTGGGACCTCGCGACCGGCCGGCCGCTGCCCGCGCCCCGGCTCAAGGCCGGCGTGCTGAGCGGACTGCAGTTCCGCCCCGGCAGCCACGAGGTCGGCTTCTCGCTCAACAGCGAGGACTCCGCGAGCGACGCCTGGTCGGCCGACCTCGACAGCGGCCTGACGACGAGATGGACCGACCGCACGACGAAGCCGAAGGTGGCGATTCCCAGCCCGACGCCGGAAGTGGTGCGCGTGCCGAGCTTCGACGGCCTGAGCATCCCGGCGCTGGTCTATCATCCCGACGCGAAGAAGTTTCCGGGCCGGCGGCCGGTGCTGATGATCTTCCATGGCGGGCCCGAAGGGCAGTCCCGGCCCGGCTATCGTGGGAGCTTCCACTTCTACCTCAACGAACTCGGCGTCGCCTTGGTCTATCCGAACGTGCGCGGCTCGACAGGCTATGGACGCAGATACCTCGCGCTGGACGACGGCCTGAAGCGCGAGGATGCGATCAAGGACGTCGCCGCGGTGCTCGACTGGGTGGCGAAGTCGGACCGTCTCGACGCGTCGCGCGTGGCGGCCTACGGGGGCAGCTACGGCGGCTTCATGAGCCTCGCCTGCCTGGTAAACTATCCGGAGCGCTTCCGCTGCGGCGTCGACAACGTCGGCATCGCCAACTTCGCGACGTTCCTCCGGGATACTTCCGATTATCGGCGCGGCGCCCGCCGCTTGGAATATGGCGACGAACGTAAGCCGGAGGTGAAGGCCTTCCTCGACCGGATTTCGCCGGCGAACCATGCCGACCGTATCCGTGACCCGTTGCTCATCGTCCAGGGTCGCAACGACCCGCGCGTACCTTATACCGAGGCCGAGCGGATGCGCGACGCGGTGAAGGCCCAGGGCGGGACGGTCTGGTACGTGCTGGCCAAGGACGAGGGCCATGGCTTCGTGAAGAAGACCAACGCCGACTACCAGTTCGCCGCCACGATCCTGTTCCTCCGGACCCACCTCCTGGACTAAACGACCGAACCGGGCATATCCCCGGCCGGACCTCCCCGATTTCCTCCGTAAATCGTGGGGTTATTATTTTGCGGGCTATGACGGGCGAGCCTCTGGACAACTCGGCGAGCCTGGGCATAGTAAGGGTCTCGAACAGTTCTCCGCCCACCCCGGCGTCCCTGTCCGAAACTCCATTCCACTGATCACGCTTCCAGCCGCGCGCCGTTTTCCCACGGACCGCACGGCAGGGACACCCTCTCTTCCTTTTTTCAAACCACACATGAAACGCCGCTCCGCCGCTCCTGCCCGCCCTCGCCCCCTCCTCCGCCGTCGCTTCGACACCTCCCTCTCGCCCGCCGACGTCCGCGCCCGCCTCGAAGCCTTGGCCTGCGCCAGCACGATTCTGCCCACGCTCTTCGTCCTGCCCTCCGTCGGCGAGTCCGTCCGCCTCAGCGGACCGGAGCTGCATGGCGACATCCACATCCGCCTGGCCGGCTGCCAGGCGGCCCTCGCCGCTTTCACCGGCAGCCCCAATGAAGTCACCATCGACTTCCGCGCGGTGGACAAGGGGGTCGTCCAGGCGCTGGTCGTCGGCCTCGGCGCCGAACTGCGCGAGACCAAGGTGCGCCGGCCGAAACAGGAGATCCAAGGCCACCTCGTGACCGGCCATCAGCCCAACGTCGGCCACTTCCTCGCCTGGGCCGCGCGCATGCCCAGCATGGAAGACCATGTCATCCTCGAGTCGGCCGTCGACGCCGGCTTCGCCTGCGAGTTCGACTGCTTCGATCATATCCACGCCGCGATGCGCGCGCTGGACTTCATGCGCATGGTCCGGATGGAAGGAGGCATCGGCAGCGCCTGCGACGGCGACGAGATTCCGCCGCACCTCCGCCATCCGACCCGCCAAGGTCTCACCGGCAAGGCGGCCATGCTCGTGGCGCATGCCGGACACAAGGTCAGCCTCAACGCGACGATCGACTCCAAGCCGAACCCCGCCGGCGCGCGCCTGCGCCTCCACTACGGGTGGTCCTCCCACCTGCAGCGTTACCTCGTGGGCTGGGTCAGCGACCTCGCGCCGAAGCCTCAGTGACCCTCGGTCCGCTGCATCTTCTCGCCCCAGGCGAAGAGGATCATCGAGGCGAGGAACACCCCGTGGATGATGGCCTGCCAGAGGATGACCTTCTCATGGTTGGCGGACATCGCGGCGCCCGAACCGACGAAATCGGTGATCGCGATGAAGCTCTTCAGGAGGTGGATGGCCGAGATGCTGGCCAGGCTGCCGGCGAGCTTCACCTTGAGGGTGTTGGCGTTGATGTGGTCGAGCCAGTCGGGGCGGTCGCCGTTGTCGCCGAAGTCGATGCGCGAGACGAAGGTCACGTAGCCGCCGACGACGACCATGTTGACGAGGTTGGCCACCATCGAGATGTCCACGAGCGAGAGGATCCCCACCATGATGGTGCTCTCGGTCGCGGCGGAGAAACCATCCAGAAGATGCAGGAGCTCCTGCACGCTCTTCCAGGCGTAGGCGATCGCGGCGAAGATCAGCGCGACGTAGATCGGGGCCTGCACCCAGCGGCTGGCGAAGATGAAATACTCGAGGGTGTTCTCGACTTTCTTGGCGAGGGACTGCTTTTCGTTGGCCATGACGGGAGCCTTGCCGAATCCCGCGGACCGTCAAGCCGACGAAATATCAGGCGGATAGAAGATAATAGAAGGCAGATGGAAGATGGACGATGGAGGATATGCTGAAAACGATCGCTCCGGCCGAGGCATGACCGTAGGCCAGCCAGCGTCGTTTCGCTGGGTAGGGCGGGCTCTCCGAGCACGCCGTCCTCACACCCTCTCCTCCGGCCAACTGGCCAACGGTTCAACCGATCAACTGAAGCTCAGACTCCCGCGCTCGCCGCGGCGTCGCCGAGCGGATTGGCGTTAGGCTCACGCAAATAGGCGTCGGCCTTGGCGGAGACGATCACGCCGTAATTGATGGTGCCGAGCCAGCCGGACATGATGATG
>CALPIW020000015.1 GCA_943323725.2 Polynucleobacter meluiroseus
AAGGTCGAAGGCGTGTCCGTGAAGATCCTCGCGCCCGAGACCATCGGGGCGATCCTGCTCGGCGGCGTGGCGTCGGAAGAGCCGCTCGCGCGCCTGCGCTTCTACCCGGATGGCACGTGCGACCGCGTGCGCCTGGACATCCGCCGCAACGAGGAACGCCGCCTCGTGCCCATCGACCCCCTCACCTGCGCGCCCTTGCCGGCCATCGACGCCAAATGAGACGCCGCGGCTTCACCCTCATCGAAGTGCTCATGAGCCTCGCGATCTTCGCGCTGGCCGCCGTGAGCCTGGGCGCCGCGTATTCGAACGTCCTCATGAGCCGCCTCGCGCTCAAGCAGGACGAACAACGGCTCGACGACCAGGCCCGCTGCCGCGCGGCGCTGCTCGAGACCCCGGGCTTCGACGACGTCGAGACCGGCGGCGAGATCCACCTGCCGGGCGGGCGCACCGCGACCTGGCAGGGCAAGATCGAAGCGACCTCCGTGAGCGACCTCTTCGCCGTGCAGCTGACGGCCGAGATCGAACCGCCGGACGGCGGCGAAGCCGAAGAATTCACCGAGACGCGCATGCTCCTGCGCCCCACGTGGTCGATCCCCGCGGACCGTCAGAAGATCCGCGACGAAGCCCGGCAACGGCTCGAGCAGGAGCGCGGCTACAAGGAAGCCGACGGCAACTCCGCGTTCATCAGCGCGCCCACGCGCGGCAAGAAACTCGTCCCCTCCAACCCCGGCGCCAAGGGGGCGGCCGCGCGGCCACCGGCTTCGACCGCGCCCGGCGGCAAGAACAACGGCGGCAAGGGCGGCGCGCCCGGCAAAGGCGCCCCGCCTTCCCGGGCGCCAGCCCCGGCGGCCGCGCCGCGTCCCGCCCAATGAGCCGCGCCCGACTCCATCGCGGCTTCTCGCTGCTCGAGATGCTCGTCTCGCTCGCCTTGCTCGGGATCCTGATGGTCACGCTCAACACCTTCCTGTTCTCGATGAGCGAACTGTGGGGCGGCGGGCGCGACCAGCGGCTCTTCGACCAGCACTCGCGGGCGGCGACCGCGCTCGTGCGCCGGGCCTTCGCGGAAGCGACGCTCGGACCAGGCGCCTCGGGCGTCGGGCTCAAGGACGTGGACAACGGCGCCGGCACGACCGAGCCGCGCCTCGGCTTCCTGCTGCCGGACGCCGGCCGCCTGGCCGACTGGCCGGAAGCGCCGCTGCCCGACGTGGACTTCACGATGTTCGTCGAGGAAGGCCGCGGGCTCGTCTTCCAATGGCAGTCGCGCCTCGAGCTCGAGCGCGACATCACCGACCGGCATGAGACCGTGATCAGCCCCTTCGTGACCGGCCTGAAGTTCGAATACTACGACCCCGAGCTCAAGGAGTGGACCATCGAGGATGAGCCCGTGCAGGAGGCCGCGAGCACCGCCTGGCGGAAACCCGCGCGCGTGCACCTCGTCTTCGAACGCGGTTCGCTCAAGACCACCAAGGTCCTCGACCTCCCCATCAAGCGCTCCGGCGCCACCGCCCCATGAAGCGTCGTCGCGGCTCCGTCATCATCGTCGTCCTCGTGCTCATCACGCTGGCCTCGCTGCTGCTGGCGCGGTTCATGGAGGACAACTCGCTCGAACTCTCCATCGCCACGCACGAAGCGGACCGCCGGCGCCTGCGGGCCGACGCGCAGAGCGAGCTCGAGCTGGCCTTGGCCGTCATCGCCGAGATCCGTTCGATCGACCTGAACAAGGTGCACGCCCCGACCCAGGGCTTCGACGACCCGCACACCTACGCCGGCTTCCCGCCGCGCGACGGCCTGACGGTGCAGTTCGATTACGAGGACGAGTCGGCCAAGCTGCCGCTGAGCGTGCTCACCAAGAACGACCTCATCCAGCTCCTGTATTCCCTCGGCATGGAGCAGCGCGACGCCGAGCGCGTCGCGGACGCCATCGTCGCCTGGCAGAGCAAGTCCTACGAGTCGCTGGAAGAAGAAGCCTCGGACGCCGCTTACCAGCGCGCCACGCTGTCCTTCCGTCCGGCGCGACGACCGATCCGCAGCTTCGAGGAGTTCCGCAACATCGGCGTCGCCAAGGAACTCTTCTTCGACGAACGCGGCCGGGCCACGCCGGTCTTCCAGGCCTTCAAGGCGTGCGTGAGCCTCTACACCTTCCCGCAGGCCAACATCAACACCGCCTCGGACGCCGTCCTCCTCTCGCAGGGGCTGGACGAGAACCAGCTGGCGCTGATCCGCGAGCGGCAGGCCGAGATCGGCCGACGCATCGTGGGCACCCCGCCCTACTTCCGCGTGACCAGCGAAGTCCGCCAGCTCATCGGCGGCGGGGCGAACCTCGCCAAGTTCGACGACGAGATCATCCTCATGTGGGTGCGCGTGACCGTGAAGGAAGGCCTCGCCAAGTGCCGGGTCAGCGCCCTGGTCGCCATCCGCGAGGACGTCGCCTACCCCAGCGCGGCGGCCAACCCCGACACCAATCCGGACATCGGCCTCACCGGCCGGGCCCCCACGACGACGACCCCACGAACGACGGGAACCTCGACAGCCGCCCCGCGGTCCACTACGAGAACACCCACCCCTTACCTCACCCCCGGCATCGAACCGCCCGCCAACCTGGGCAAGTCGACCATGAGCGGCCGGATCGCCAGCAACACGATCGCCTACCCCTTCCAGGTCCTCGCCTGGGAGGAAGACAACGGAGCTCCGCCCGAGCCGAAGCCCCCCGCCGAAGATTCTGAAACCGCGGCCCCGCCGCCCCCCACCAAATGACCACCCCCCTCAAGCGCATGTTCCAAGGCGCCCAGACCCAGGAAGCCGCCATGCTGCCCGGTAACCGTTTCTTCGTCCGCCGCCTAGCGGTCGAAGGCGAAGACGTCCCCGGCCAGGTGAACCTCGCGCTCGAGGCCGTCTCCCCTTTCCCGCTCGAGCAGATGCTCGTCGGGTTCGTGACCTCGACGGACGGCAAGCAGGTGCTCGCCTACGCCGCGCATCGCCGCCGCTTCACCGCGGAGGAAAGCTTCGCCTGGCCGGAAGACTGCCAGGTCGTCCCGGAATTCCTCGCGCTCTGCGGACACCGCGCCGCCGCCGACGGCGTGATCGTGCATCGCGGCGAAGAACGCCTGACCGCGCTGGCCTGGAAGGCCGGCGAAGAGCTGCCCGCCGCGATCGCCGTGGCCGAGCTCGCCGACGCGGATGAAGCCGGCCTGGCCAAGGAGGCCGCCGCCCGCGCCGGACTCCCGGCCGACGTCGCCGTCGAGACCGTCGAAGGCGCCCTCGCCGGTTCGCTCGTCGAAGGCGCCCTCGTGCTGAAGCGCGAAGGCAACGGCACCTTCACCATCCCGAAGAAGGGCTTGGACGACTCCGACATCCGCGACACCGACTTCCTCGCCGAGCGCCGGAAGAAGGAACGCCTGAACCTGATCCTCTGGAACGCCGCCCGCCTCGGCGCCGCGGTGCTCGTCGTCTCGCTCCTGCTCGACATCGGCGCCTTCGTCATCGGCATGCGCTCCGGCACCCTGGAGGCCGCCAACGAAGCCCGTCGCCCGCTCGTCGAAGACATCGTGGAATCGCAGAAGATCACGGACCGCATCCTCGAGCTCGGCGTCAAGCGCCTGCTTCCGATCGAGATGCTCGCGCTCGTGAACGAGAAGCGCCCCGCCACCGTCGAGTTCACCAACGTGCACTGCGAGCTCAAGAAGCCCAAGGACAGCGTCCTGACCAAGCCCATCATGACCGTCGACGCCCGCACCCCGAACGCCGGCGACATCTCGGACTTCCTCAAGGCCGTGCAGTCGCTGCCGGAAGTCGAGTCCGTGACGAACAGCGAACCGCGCGTGCGCGACACCTCGACGACCTTCCGCCTCGAGATCACCTTCCGTCAGGCCGCCCTCCTCAAGACGGCCGAAGCACCCCCCGCAGCCCCCCAAGCCCAATGAAACATTTCTTCTTCAGCCTGAAACCCCGCGAACGCTTCATGGCGCTCGCCGCCCTGCTCGTCGCCGCGACCCTGTGGTCGACCGGCGCTTGGGCGCGCGTGCAAGGCGGCTGGGACGCCTGGCGCCTCCTCGAAGAGGACGCCCTCGCGCAGAAGGTCACGCTCGCCAAGGAGCGCGAGGTCCGCAACGCGACCGCGCTCGCCGTGCAGGGACTCGACTCCGGCCATGGCTACGATCCGGCCAAGCTCGTCGCCGAAACCGTCAACGCCACCCGCGAAGCCGGCCTGAGCGCGAACACCGACGCCCCCAAGACGACCAAGTCGGGCAAGTTCGCCGTGCACTCGCTGCAGTTCAGCTGCCGCAAGGCGGACATCGGCAGCATCCTCCGTTTCTACGACAGCGTGAAGGCGCGCGCGCCTTACCTCGCGATCGGCGACATGGTCATGACCACCGAACGCGGCAGCAACGGGACCGTGACTTTCAAGGCGACCCTGACCGCGCTCGAACTCATCGGCCAGATCCCCAGCGGGGTGAAGGCGGAGGGAGCGGAGCCGGAGGCGGGGAAGTAAGCGGCGGCGCGGCCGGCGAGGGGGCAAGCTGGCACGGTGACACGGGGACAAGGGGGTGATGCAGTGCAAAGGTGCAACTGCGGCGGAGCCGCGTGCAAAAGTGCAAAGGTGGGCGCGGCGGAGCCGCGAGGGGGCACGTGGGCACGGTGACATGGGGACACGAGGGCGAAGCCGCGAGAGGCCCGGAGGCTCAGAGGCTTGGTTGACCAGAGAGCACCAGGCTCAAGGGGGAACCGGAGACCGGATGATTGGCTGGGGAATTAAATTCCGGGTGACGGGTGTCAGCCCCGGGTGACGGCAACTCGGGTATCGGCTTCTCGGCCATCGGCCACGGGAGCCTGAAGCCGGCGGCCGAAGGCTGAATGGCTGATTCCCGAGGGGCTGAGGCCCGGGTGGCCGTCACCTGTCACCCGAAAGAATATGTCCGCAGCCAGCTATCCGGTCTCCGGTTTCCGTGTACGCGTGGGTCTTAAGGTAGGGCGTGGTTCTCCGAACCCGCCGTTAGATCGAACGAGATTCGCTGTCAGCCGGCGAACGGACGGCTCGGAGAGCCGTCCCTACCTAAGGCATTCGGAGGTAGGGGCGCGACGGTGTCGCGTCCGGAGGGTCGAAGGGTCGAGGCGGACGCGTCGCCGACGCGTCCCTACCCTCGAGACAGCGGATACGATGTCATCGCATCCCTACCTTTAGAACCGGAAACTGGAACTGACTTCGAAGACGGCGGCGACGATCGCGAAGGCGATGAAGGCGACGAACGAGAAGGCGGCGACGAGCACCGAAGCGGAGATCGTCTGCGAGATCGTGCCGAGCCAGCGGTCGAGCTCGGCGCGGTAGGAGCGGGAGATGTCGCGGAGGCCGGGCGCCAGGTTGCCGGTCTGTTCGGCGACGGCGACGCGATCGAGGAGCAGGCGCGGGAAGTAACCCGTGCGGGCGAGGGCTTTCGAGAGGCTGTCGCCTTCGAGCACGCGGTCGGTCGCTTCGCGCAGCTGCTGGCGGAGCGCGCGGTTGGGGGCGGTCTTCTCGGCGAGGCGGAGGGCTTCGGCGGTCGTGATGCCGTTCTCGAGGAGCACCGCGAGCGTATGACAGAAGTTGAGCACCGACACGCGCATCACGAACGAGCCCGCGAGCGGGACCTTGAGGAGCAGGCCGTCGGAGGCCAGCTTGCCTTCCTCCGTCTTGCGCCAGCGGGCGATGCCGATGACCGCGAGCACGGCGACCACGAGGAAGATCGGGCCCACCACGACGAAGACGTCGGCGAAGGTCATCAGCAGCTTCGTGGAGAGCGGCAGCTTGCCGCCGAGGGAGGTGAGGAGCGTCTGCAGGCGGGGCAGCAGGAAGAGCACGAAGAAGATCACCACGCCGACGGCGACCACGCAGATGAAGAGCGGGTAGGCCATCGCGCTGATCAGCTTGCGCTTGAATTCCTTCTGTTCCGTGAAGTGGGTGATCAGGCGCTCGAGGACGTCGCGGATGTTGCCCGTCGCTTCGCCGGCGGCGATGAGGTTGAGCGTCTGGCCGTCGAAGACCTGCGGGTAGGCGCCCATCGCGGCGGACAGGCTCTGGCCTTCGCCGAGCTTGGACCAGATCCCGGCGCAGAGGGCGCGCAGGCGGGATTTCTGCAGACGGAGGGCGAGGAGGCGGAGCGCTTCGCCGGCGGACATCCCGGAGCGGACCAGGTCGGCCATCGACTCCAGGAAAGGCAGGCACTCCGCTTCGGTCGGCAGCAGGTCCTTGTCCGCGGGGCCGCCTTCGCGGGCGGACTCCTTGGCGCGGACGGCGGCGCCGGACTCCTCGACCTTGACCGGCTTGAGACCGCGGGCCTGGAGCTTGCGGAGCGCGTCGCGACGCGCGGGGGCCTCGATGGTGCCTTCGGTCACGGCGCCGGCGGCGTCGCGCGCGGTGTAATTGAAGACGGCCATCGCGGCGTTATTCGTTCGAGCTCAGGTTCCGGACGAGCTCGTCGATGGTCGTGAGACCGGCGGCGACCTTGAGCCAGCCCGCCTTGGCGAGGGGGCGCATCCCGAGCGCGATGGCCTTCTCGGTCAGGTCGCGGTTGGAGATGCGGGTGATGATCAGGTCGTGGAGCGGCTTCGGGTGGAAGATCTCGAAGACCCCGACGCGGCCGCGGTAGCCCGTGCCACGGCACTTGCGGCAGCCCACGGCTTCCTTGAGGGAAGTCACGTCCTTCAGGTAAGACTCATCCATGCCGAGCGTCTCGAGGGCCGGCAGCAGCTTCGCGCGGTCGACCGGGACCGTCTTGGCGCAATCGGCGCAGAGGCGGCGGACGAGGCGCTGGGCGATGACCAGTTCGACGGCGGAGCCGACGAGGAACGGCTCGACGCCCATGTCGATGAGGCGCGTGATGGCGCCCGGGGCGTCGTTGGTGTGGAGGGTCGAGAAGACCAAGTGGCCCGTGAGGGAGGCGCGGATGGAGATCTCGGCCGTCTCCAAGTCGCGGATTTCACCGACCATGATCACGTCCGGGTCCTGGCGCAGCGTGCTGCGGAGGGCGCCGGCGAAGGTCAGGCCGATCTCGGCGCGCGTCTGCACCTGGTTGGCGCCGGGCACTTCGTATTCGATCGGATCTTCGATCGTCACGATGCGGATGTCGGGCGAATTGATCGCCTGCAGGAAGGCGTTGAGCGTGGTCGACTTGCCGGAGCCCGTCGGGCCCGTGACGAGGATGATGCCGTGCGGGTAGTCGAGGACCTTGCGGACGGCGGCCTGCTCTTCGGCGTTCATGCCGATGCGGTCCATGTTGTAGGCCTCCTTGCGCTGGTTGAGCAGACGCAGCGAGACCGACTCCGCGTAGATCGTCGGGATCGTCGAGACGCGGATATCGAGGACGTTCTTGCCGTCGCGGAAGTTGATGCGGCCGTCCTGCGGGAGGCGGCGCTCCGAGATGTTGAGGCGCGCCATGATCTTCAGGCGCGAGATGATCGCGTCCTGGAAGCGGGCGAGGTTGTCGGGCAGCGGGATCGCGATGAGGATGCCGTCGACGCGGTAGCGGATGCGCAGGTTGTTCTCCTGCGGCTCGAAGTGGACGTCCGTCGCGCCTTCGGCGACGGCCTGCGTCAGGACTTCGGTGACGAAGCGCACGACCGCGGCGTCCTGGTCGGCCTCGTCGGAGGCGGCGACTTCGGCGGCGGGAAGGTCGTCGCCTTCGTCTTCGAGGCTGCCGGAGCCCACGCCGTAATTCTCATTGATGAGGGCGGCCACGCGTTCGGGCGGGGCGAGATACCACTTCGGGCGGCGGGAGGCGAAGGTCGCGACCCAGTCGGACGTGTCGGTGTCGGGCGGCAGGGCCGTGACGAGACGGAGCCGGCCGGCTTCGCCGCCGGGAAGGAGCGTCGGGACGACCTGGGCTTCGGAGGCGATGCGCGCCGGCAGGATCTTCATGCCGTCGGGATCGATGGCGGGCTCTTCGAGGACTTCGAGGCCCGTGAGGCGGGAGAGCTCGGCGAGGAGCGAGGCTTCGTCGAGGCCGAGGGCCTGCGCGAGGAACTTGAAGCGCGCTTCCCGCGGCGTCTCCGCGAACGAGGCGCGGGCCTCGTCGGTCAGGCGCTCGGCGAGGGCCGAGGGCAGTCCGTGCCGGTCGACGGTCAGCATGTCACTTCTTCGCCGGGGCGGCGGGGAGCTTGCCGGGGACGTTCTCGATGACCTTCTTCGCCTCGGCGCCGAGCGCGCTGGCCGTCGCGCGGCTGATGGCGTCGAGGTTGTCGACCGCCGTGTTGTTGAGCACGTAGGGGCGGAGGAAGATGATCAGCTCCTGCTTCTCCTCGAGGACCGTCGACGAACCGAAGAGGTCGCCGAGGAACGGGATAGGGCCGAGGCGCGAGGTGGACTTCGTCGAGATGGTGCGCTGCAGGCCGCCGAGGACGACGATCTCGCCGCTCATCGCGCTCACGTAGGAGTCGGTCGTGCGCCGGCCGATGATCGGCTGGTCGTTGCCGTCGAGGATGGTGGAGCCGAGGATGTCTTCGACCGACTGCGAGACCTGGAGCTGCACCGCGCCGTCCTTGCCGATGAGCGGCAGCACCTTGAGCTGGATGCCGATGTCGCGCTGCGAGACCGTGGAGGTGATCTGGCCGGTCTGCGCGGCGATGGTCGAGCCGGTGATGACCGGGCGGGATTCGCCGACGAAGATCGTGGCCTCCTTGTTATGGGTCGTCGTGACCGCGGGCACCGAGAGCACCTTCAGGTCGCCTTTGCGCGGGGTGGTCGTCAGGCCGATGGTCGCGCTCAGGTCGTTGGTCGTCGTGTTGAACGTGCCCTGCGAGGCGTTGATCTGCGTGTTATTCGGGGCCAGCGTGGTGTTCGCGGTCGCCGGCGTGCCGTTGACGTTGAAGCCGCCGCCCGTGCCGCCGATGCCGACGAGCTTGCCGTTGGTGACGGTGAGGCCGAGCGTGTTGAAGCCGTTGGTCTCGTTGTCGGAGAGCTTCACCTCGACGATCACGACCTCGATGCGCACCTGCGGGAGGACGATGTCGACCTTCTCGATGAGTTCGTGGAGGAGACGGAGGTCGTCGTTGGTGCCGGAGACCACGACCGAGTTGCTCCGGATGTCCGGGAGCACCGTGAGATTGCTGCTGAACTCGTCGGCGCCCATCTGCGAGGCGCCCGCGGCGGAGGAGGCGGCGGCCGCGGAAGAAGAAGAGGTCGTCGGGGCCGGGGTCCGGTTGACGGTGGCGGACCGGACCGTGTTGCCGGCGCGGGCGGCGGCGGTCGTCTGACCCGTGACGAGGGAGGTCACCAGGGTGGCGACCTGCTGGGCCTCGGCGTGGCGGAGGAAGATGACGTCCGTCTTCGTGTTCGGATTGGATTTCTGGTCGAGGGTGTCGATCAGCTTGTCGAAGAAGTCATGCTGGTCGGCCGAGCCCATGAGCAGCACGCGGTTGGTGCGTTCGTCGGCGAGGAAGGTCGTGCCCGTGCTGAGGCGGAAGGGCGCGCCGCCGGAGACCGTGGCGGGCGAGCGGAGCATCGACGTCAGTTTGGTGACCATGTCGGTCGCCATCGCGTTCTTGAGCTCGTAGCTCTTGGTGACGACTAGGTCTAGCTGCGGGCGGTCGATCTGCATCGTCAGCGTCTCGATCTTCTGGAGGTTGGAGATCGAGTCGGTGATCAGCAGGGCGTTGTTGCGGCCGAAGTAGACGGGCGGCGAAGCCAGCGTGGTGTTGAGGCTCGAGGCGATCTGGGAGACGAGCTCCTGGGCGTTGGCGTGCTTGAGCGTGAAGATCTTGGAGGCGATGCGGCCGCTGGGCGGCAGCGACAGCACGGAGCCGGCGATGAGCTGCGGCGATTCGGACTTCGCGACGAGGTTGGGGACGACCTTGAGGAACTTGTCGCCCTGCTGGATCACGGCGATGCCGTTGAGGTTGAGCAAGGTCTCGAGGGCGAGGAGGGCTTCGTCGCGGGTGATCGAAGCCGGCAGCGACAGCGTGTAGACGCTGGACGGGAGGGCTTGCGGGCGGAGGATAGATTTGCCGGTCCAGCGCTGCATCAGGTCGAGCACTTGGGAGATGTTTTCATCGCGGAGGATGACCGGACCGATCTGGTCGGAGCCGTTCAGGCCAGGGAGCGGGACCGCGGCGGCGACACCCGGGACCACCGCAGGCGCCGCGACGGCGGGAGCGGGAGCGGCCGGAGCAGCCTGACCGAACCCCACGAGCGGGGCGGAGGCGGCGGCCAGCAACAGGCAGAAAAAGGGCAGAGGAGCCCGCCGTTGACGATGGGTAGAATGAGCGCTGATCACTTGGGTAAGAGGGGTACGGGTAGATAACACCAAATGTGAGGAATAGTTCGACGAAAAATCGGCTTTTGAGAGGTTTATTCAGAGGCTACGCCCACCAAAGACAGTAAGATACCCTAGGAGTAGTGAACATAGTTTCACCTTTTCCTTGCCACCCCGCTCCGATCGGGCCAAAAGACCAGTATTGTTGCTATGCGCGAAGACATCCCCGAATGGCTGGGCAAGCCGCCCCTCCGCGGAACGGACCAATGGGAAGCGTGGCTGACCAAGTGGCGGCGTTACGCCAAGGTCGAGCTCCGGGACGCCGCGGCGGACGATCCGGAATATGACTTCGGCCTGCTGACTCCGGAGGAGCGCTGGCGGGTGGCGTTGGCCCTGCAGGTCAAAGCCCAGATCGAAGCCGGCCGGCAGAACGCCCCCGTGCCCATGTCCTTGGCCCTCGGCCGGAAGGTCAGCGACCTCGACCATGCCGGCGTCGTCGCCTGGCAGGTCGGCCGCTCGGTCGTCTCGCCGATCCCGGACGCCGCCTTCACCGCCGCCCTCGAGTGGAGCAACGCGCGGGAAAACCCGCGACGTCGCCGGATCTCGCATGCCATCCGTTACGGCTTCATCGCCGGGCTGGGCGGCGAGGCCGCCGCGCCGGCCTGGTCTTCGCCCGACTACGTCGCGGCGTACGAAGCCTCGTGGGAGCTCGGCAACGCGCTCGCCATCGAGACGGACCCGCGGGGATAGGTTGCGGAAAGCCCGCCCGCGGGCAGAGTGCGTTTTACAAGAAACATGGATACCGTCGCCGTCGCCCTCCTCCTCCTCGTCCTGGCTTTCCAGGTCTACGTCTCCTTCTTCAAGTCCGCCGGCCCCGCCGGGGACGACAAGTCCAGCGCGCTCCTGCTCGAAGACCTGCGTCGCCAGCTCGGCGAAGCGAACGCCGTGGCCGAACGCGAGCGGACCGCGAAGGGCGACGCGCAGTCCCGGGCCGCCGCCGCGGAATCGGCCCGTAACGCCGCCCACCAGCAGCTCACCGAAGCCCAGCAGGCGAACGCCCGCGCCGTCGAACAGCTGCGCGCCGACCACGCCAAGGCCCAGACCGACGCGGAGGCCCGCTATAACAAGGCCTTGGCCGACCTGCGCCTCAGTTTCGAGAAGACCAGCACGGATGTCCTCAAGGGCATGGCGCCGGACGTGACCAAGGAGGTCTCCACCCGCGTGGAGCCGCTGATCGCGCAGATCAACACCGCCTTGGAAAGCTATCGCCAGGCCATGCAGCAAGGCATGCGGAGCCAGGGCGACGCGCTCGCCGCCGTCGGCGCGCAGATGAAGACCATCAGCGAGACCACGGCCGCGCTCGCGACCAGCACGACCGACTTCACCTCCGTCCTCAAGTCCTCGCAGCACCGCGGCAAGTGGGGCGAACAGACGCTCCGCAACGTCGTGGAGGCCGCCGGCCTCAGCCCGCATTGCGATTTCGCCGAACAGGTCTCGCAGGACGACGCCCGCCCCGACCTCATCGTGAAGCTCCCGGGCAACCGCTGC
This sequence comes from Polynucleobacter meluiroseus, assembly GCA_943323725.2. Taxonomy (GTDB): domain Bacteria; phylum Verrucomicrobiota; class Verrucomicrobiia; order Opitutales; family UBA953; genus UBA953. The sequence continues at coordinate 11,769 of CALPIW020000015.1, forward strand.
ATCATCATCGATTCGAAGGTCCCGGAGTTCGACGTCGCCATCGCCGACCAGGCCGCGCCGAACCGCCGCGAACTCGTGGCCGCCCACGCCGCCAAACTCCGCAAGACGCTCCGTGACCTCGCCGCGAAGAACTATCCGACGACGATCCAGAAGCAGGGCGTGACGCCGTTCGACAAGGTCGTGCTGTTCCTGCCGGCCGAATCGCTCCTGAGCACCGCGCTCGAGGGCGACAACGAGCTCATCCTCGCCGCCGCGCGCGAAGGCATCCTCATCGCGACGCCGGCGACCCTCATGGGCTTCCTCGGCGCGATCAGCCTCGCCTGGCAGCAGCACACCCAGGCCGAGAACGCCGGCCGGATCGCCGACGAGGCGACCGAACTCTTCGACCGTCTCGTGAAGTTCGCCGAGCATTTCACCAAGGTGCGCAAAGGTCTGCTGGCCGCTTCCGAAGGCCTCGACGCCGCGATCGGCAGCTACGAATCCCGGATCCGTCCGCAGGGCGAACGGGTGCGCGAACTCGGCGGCGCCGCGAGCCGACCCGCCCTGACCGAGATCCTCCCGGTCAACGCCACGATCCGCCGCCTGGAAAATTCGGCGGAGTAAGCGGGAGTCCTGCTGGTGGAGCCGATGAGGTTCGAACTCACGGCCTCGTCATTGCGAACGACGCGCTCTACCAACTGAGCTACGGCCCCAAACAGCAGGAAGTTAAGGCAAGCCGTCCCGGCGGGGTCGGTCAAGGTTTAGATGCCTGACGCCTTGCCACGGACCGGAATGGCCGTAGATTCCACGCTCCTTAACACCATGCGCGTAGCCAAAGAAACCGTCGTCGCCATCGAATACACCCTGAAGGACGACCAGGGCAACATCATCGACGCCTCCGGCGAGCGCGGCCCGATGGAGTACCTCCACGGCGCGCAGAACATCATCCCCGGCCTCGAGCAGGGCGTCGAAGGCCTCGTCGCCGGCGACACCAAGAACGTCCTGGTCCCGCCGCAGCTCGGTTACGGCGAATACAGCGAGAAGCTGCTCCAGCTCGTCCCGCTCACCGCCTTCGGCGCCAACACGCCGCAGGTCGGCATGCGCTTCCACGCCGAGACCAACCTCGGCATGCGCGTCCTCACGATCAAGAAGATCGACGGCGAAGAAGTCACCCTCGACGGCAACCATGAGCTCGCCGGCAAGACCCTCCACTTCGACATCAAGGTCGTCTCCGTCCGCGCGGCCGAGCCGACCGAACTCGCCCACGGCCACCCGCACCAGTCGGGCGGTTGCTGCGGCGGCGGCGGTTGCGGTTCCGGCGAAGCTTCCGGCAGCGGCTGCTGCTCGACCGAAGAAGGGTCCGAAGGCGGTTGCTGCTCCACCGAAGAACCGGCCGCCCAGAAGCAGGGTGGCTGCGGCTCCGGCGGCTGCGGTTGCTCGTAAGGCATCCCGACCTCTCAATGAAAAGGCCGCCCGAGTAGGCGGCCTTTTTCGTGCCGGGCATCCAGGTATAATTGCCCGTCTTTTTTATTCTAAAAATATATTGTAGGCTGGCGGGCGGCATCCATCCAAGGAGTCCATGCGATCCTTCCTTCTCCTGCTCCTCGCCACCACCTGCGCCTTCGCCATCCCCAGCCAGCGGGACGCGCTCAATACCGCCAAGCGTGAAGCCTTGAACGCCTATAACGCCGCCCAGCGTACCAAGGACAAGGCGCAGTTCATCGCCGCGGCGAACGGCCTGCAGGCGGTCGGCCAGAAGGTCGTCGCGGCGAACCAAGCCGCCATGTCCTCCCTCCGGCCCGGCAACTATCCGGCGGACGTAAAGAGCACGCAGGCCAGACAGAGCTGGGACAAAAAGATCGGCGACATCAGCCGGACCTTGAACTCCGCCAACCAAAGCCTGGGCAACTTCATCCTGCCGACCGAAGTCAGCCCGGAATCCATCCGCTCGGTCGACCGCTACATCCGCGAAATCGACCAAGCCATCGAGGCCCACCACGCCGCCTGCCTGAATATCCGCTGAGCGCGCGTAAGCGCGCGAGGGGGCATGCTGGTACGGGGACACGGAGGCTCGGTTGACCAGAGAGACAGCAGACTCAAAGGGAAACCGGAGACCGGATAATTGGCTGGGGGATTAAATTCCGGGTGACGGGTGTCAGCCACGG
>CALPIW020000016.1 GCA_943323725.2 Polynucleobacter meluiroseus
AGATCTCGAAGCCGGGCGAACCCGTGTAGCCCGTGCGGGAGATGAGGCAGCCGGCGACGCCGGCCACTTCGCCGAACACGAAGCCGAAGCGCTTGATCGACGCGAGCGGCGTCGCGGTCGCCAGCGCGAGGATCGCTTCGGCGCGCGGACCTTGGAGCGCGAGCTGGGCCCAGGCCGCGCATTCGTCGAGCACCTCGACCTGATGGGTGCCGATGTGGGCGCGCATCCAGGCGATGTCCTTCGGCGCGTTGGAAGCGTTGAGGCAGATCAGGAATTCATCGTCGGCCAGGCGGTAGACGATCAGGTCGTCGACGCAGCCGCCGTCGGGCTGGCACATCACCGTGTAGCGGGCCATGCCGACCTTGATCGTGGACATCTCGTTGGTCATGACGCCATCGAGGAACTTCGCGGCGTCGCGGCCGCGGACGCGGGCCTCGCCCATGTGCGAGACGTCGAAGAGGCCGGCCGCCTGGCGGACCGCCATGTGCTCCTCGATGATGCCCGTGTATTGCACCGGCATCTCCCAGCCGGCGAAGGGGACGATGCGGCCGCCGAGTTCGACGTGCAGGGCGAAGAGAGGCGTGCGGGAGAGCGGGTCCGACATGGTCAGGTTAAGGTGCGTCCCCGGGCCTCTGTTCCAACAAAAAAGCCCGGCCGAGCGGCCGGGCTTTTCGAGGCGGAGCGAAGTCCGGCTCAGAGACCGAGTTCCTTGCGGAGACCTGAGAGGGCGGCCTTGAAGTCTTCTTCCGAGATGGCCTTCGCGCGGCGCTTGCTCTCGAGGAGGGCGTAGCGGGAGCTGAATTCGGAATACTTGAGGGCTTCGGCCTGGGCGCGGGCGTCGGCGGCGGCCTTGTTGGCCTCAGCGAGCTTGGCCTCGGCGTCGAGGCGGGCGTCGGCGACGGCCTTCTCGGCGGCCTTGTTGGCTTCGGCGAGCTTGGCGTCGGCATCCTGCTTGGCCTTGGCGGCGGCGGTCTTCTGGGCGGCGAGTTCCTGACGGGTCTTGGCGAGGTCCTTCTCGCTGTCGGCGGAGACTTCCTTGACGTTCGACGAAGAACGGCGGTTGAGTTCGTCGGCGCGGGCGGAGAGGGCCTTGATGGCGATGGCGGCGTTAGCCTGCGAATCCTTCAGCGCCTTCATCTCCGAAGAGTAGTTCTGCTCGAGCTTGCCGAGGCGATCGTCGCCGGACAGGGCGGCGGCCTTGGCCTTGACGACGACGGCCTTGGCCTGGGCGACCTTGGTCTCGGAACCGGCGAGGGCGGCGCGGCGGGCTTCGACGGTCTTCAGGTTCTTCTCGGCGTCGGCGCGGGCGGCTTCGGCGTCGGCGGTGGCCTGAGCGAGAGCGAGTTCGGCTTCGGCGAGCTTGGCCTTGGCGGCGTCGTCCTTGCCCTTGGAGGCCTTGGCTTCGGCGAGGCTCTTGGAGATTTCGGCGAGGCGGGCCTGGGTGGCGGCTTCGCGGGCGGCGAGGGCGGCCTGGATCTTCGTGGCCGCTTCCTTCGTCGCGGCGATGTCGGACTGCAGGCTTTCCTTGGCGGCGGCATCTTCACCGAGCGCCTTCTTCGAGAGCTTCTTGAATTCCGGATTGTCGGCGACAGGGACGCCGGCTTCGCCGGCGGCGGGGGTCTTGGTGAGGTTGACCTTAACGGCGGCGGGGAAACCGAACTCGATGCCCTCGCTGGTCGTGATCAGGCGGGGCTTGAGTTCGGAGGTCTCGGTCAGGTAACCGCCCTTGCCGACCTGCAGTTCGTAATTCTTGGTGCGGTCGAGCTTGATGGTGGTCGGCGTGCGGCCGACGGCTTCGCCGTTGATGCGGACGGCCGCGGCGGTCGGATTGGACGAGACCACGACCGAGTCGATGTTGGCCGAGTCGACTGAGGACTTGCAGCCGGCGAGAGCGACGCAAAAGGCGAGGAGGGAAACGTGGATACGCATGGGACGGGGCTTGGGGTCTGTGAATTGCGTCCAAAATGAAATGGGTTTCAACCCCTAATCGTCTCTGAAGAGGGCGGGATTGACACCGAGGCCCTGTGAACAACCCTGTGAGCAAGGGAGATGGCCAGCATAGCTCAGTTGGTAGAGCAGCCGCCTTGTAAGCGGCAGGTCGTCGGTTCAAGTCCGACTGCTGGCTCCATTCCCGGATGATTTACCCCTGAAAGAGGGGCTTTAGGCTGGTTTTAAGCCGGCAGGGCGCCCCGACGAAGCGCGTCGGCCATACGGATGACCGGGCGGATGGCCGCCACCTCGTGGACGCGGACCATCGAACATCCTTGGGCGATACCCCAGGCGGCCGTCACGTCATTACCCACGCCGCGACGCAACGGGTCGGGCTCGCCGAGCACCAGGCCGAGGGTCGATTTGCGGCTCGTCCCCAGGAGGACCGGGTGACCGAGCGCGGCGACCTTAGCGAGGTCGCGGACGAGCAGGAGGTTCTGGGCCGGCGTCTTGCCGAAGCCGAAACCGGGATCGGTCCAGAGCTGTTCCGGAGCCATGCCGGCGGCCATCGCCGCCCGGAGTGAGCCGCGCAGATCAGCCAGCATTTCCGGCCAGAAATCGTGATAATCCGCCTCGCGGCGGCGGTGCATCAGGATGAGCGGACAGCGCGCCTGCGCGCAGGCTGCGCCCATCGGCGACTCGTCTCCATGGGCTCCGAACCGCCCTCCTTCCACGTCATTGACGAGGTCCGCGCCGGCGGCGACGGCCGCGGCGGCGACATCGGGTTTATAAGTGTCGACCGAGAGCGCGGCCTGCGGGAAGCGACGGCGCAAGGCTTGGACGACCGGCAGGAGGCGGGCGAGTTCGTCGGCGGCCGCGACGGGTGCGGCGCCCGGTCGGGTCGACTCCGCGCCGAGGTCGAGCACGTCGGCGCCTTCGTTCAGCAGGGTCTCGGCCCGGCGGAGCGCATCATCGATACTTGGCAGCGCGCCCCCATCGGAGAAAGAGTCGGGCGTCAGGTTCATGATGCCCATGATCAGCGTGCGCCGACGCCAGTCGGGCAGGGGAGTGCCATGAGGGCTGGACCAGGACATCACGAGGGGGTTAGGGGGCGGCTTCGGGGGGTGCAACCCTAGAGGGGGAGGGGGTCGGTTTGACCGATACGCCATCTATTAGAGGGAATGATGGGGCATAATTAATCATAAACACCTAATTAACAGAGACTTACCGATTATTGTTTCCGTATCGACCCTAACACAGGCTATTTATGAGCGATTTGGCCTGCTGGGGCTTGCAAATTACCGCCCTTTTGCGGACTTTTCCGCGTCCGAAACACCTCCTTTATGTTTTCTCGTATCCTCAGTCGGGTCGGTCTGCTCGCCGCCCTCTCCCTGGCCTTCATCATGGCCGGTTGCTCCAAGGAAGAATTGACCGTCCGTCAGTCGACCATGGACCCTAAGGGCCCGGTCGCGCAGGTGCAATTTGACGTGTTCATGGACACCGTCTGGCTCGTCGTGGTCCTCTTCGCCTTGGTCGGCGGCCTGATGGTCTACGCGGTCATCAAGTTCCGCTCCCGTCCCGGCGACGAGAACAAGCCCGCCATCGTCGAAGACGGCCACGGCAACCCCCTCATCGAGATCGGCCTCATCACCGCTTCCATCGGCGCGCTCGTCATCATCGCGATCCCGACGCTGAGCGCCATCTGGTACACCGACGACGTCCCGGTCGAAGCCATTCCGACTTCCAAGCTTTCCGTCTGGTATCCGCGCGTCGAAGGCGGCCGCGAGAACTACGCCCAGACCGTCGAAGAGCAGGTGCTCGAAGTCGACGTGATCGGCAAGCAGTGGTGGTTCCGTTTCGAATACCCGCAGCTCGGCCTCACCAATGACGCCAAGCACTCCGTCCCGAACGAGCTCGTGATCCCGAAGGGCAAGGCCGTCCGCATCAACCTCCGTTCCGAGGACGTCATCCACTCCTTCTGGGTCCCCAAGATCGCCGGCAAGGTCGACCTCATGCCCGGTCGCAAGAACCACATGTGGATCCAGGCCGACCAGACCGGCCACTACTACGGCCAGTGCGCCGAGTTCTGCGGCGACTCGCACGCCTACATGCTCTTCCGCGTCGAAGTCGTCGAGCCCGCCGAATTCGCCAAGTGGGTCGAGAAGCAGAAGAGCCCGGCCGCCGCGGTGGCCGTCGGCTCCCCGGCCGAGAAGGGCAAGGCCCTCTTCGCCGCCAAGAGCTGCGTCATGTGCCACAACGTCGGCGGCCACTTCGGCGCCGGCGCCTTCGGCCCGGACCTCACGCACGTCGCCTCGCGCAAATCCCTCGCGGGCGCCTGGCTCGACAACCGCGACGCCGTCAAGCAGCGCGCGCTCGAGAAGTCGACCGGCAACACCGAGAATTCCGTCCCCGTCGACCCCGCCACGCTCAAGGCCAACCTCGTCAAGTGGATCGGTTCCTCCGGCGTCGCGCATGGCGCCGACGGCAAGATGACCAAGGACGTCAAGCCCGGCAACCGCATGCATTACTACAAGATGTTCAACGTCGCCGGTCTCCGTGAGACCAACCAGCAGTTCACCGCCGAGGAGCTCGACCACCTCGCCGAATACCTCCTCACCCTCAAGTAAGGCCTAACCCCGAAATTTTCCGACCATGTCCCACGACTCCCATCACGCTCCCGTCGCCTGCAAGACGGAGCTGGCCCCTGAGCGCAGCGACCTCGGCCTGTACCGCCCGGACCGGGCGACCGGCCTGATCGATTGGCTCACCACCGTCGATCACAAGAAGATCGGCATCATGTACGGCGCGTTCGCGATGCTGTACTTCCTCATCGGCGGCGTCGAGGCCCTCGCCATCCGCACGCAGCTGGCCCGCCCGGACAACGACTTCGTCACGGCGCGCATGTACAACCAGCTGTTCACCATGCACGGCACCACGATGATCTTCCTCGGGGTCATGCCGCTGTCCGCCGCGTTCTTCAACTTCCTCGTGCCGCTGCAGGTCGGCGCCCGCGACGTCGCCTTCCCGCGACTGAACGCGTTCTCGCTCTGGACGTTCGTCTTCGGCGCGTTCGTGCTCAACGCCTCCTGGCTCTTCGAGTTCGGCCACCTCGCCGGCTGGTTCGACTCCTTCGCCTGGCACAAGGCCCTCGTCTACACCGACTTCGCCCCGGCCAACGGTTGGTTCAGCTACGCGCCGCTTTCCGGCACCTTCGGCGCCAACGGCCAGGCCCTCCGCTTCACCGGCGTCGGCACCGACTTCTGGATCATCGGCATCCAGATCCTCGGCATCGCCTCGCTCGCGGCCTCCTTCAACTTCATCTGCACGATCATCAACATGCGCGCCAAGGGCATGACCATGATGCGCCTGCCGGTCTTCACCTGGATGACCCTCGTCACCTCCGTGCTGATCATCCTGGCCTTCCCGGCCATCACCGTCGCGCTCATCGAGCTCATGTTCGACCGCGCCTTCGGCGCCAACTTCTTCAACCCGTCGGCCGGCGGCCAGCCCGTGCTCTGGCAGCACCTCTTCTGGATCTTCGGCCACCCCGAAGTGTACATCCTCGTGCTCCCGGCGATGGGCATCGTCTCGGAAGTCCTCCCGACGTTCACCGGCAAGTCGCTCTTCGGTTACCCGATCATCGTCTTCTCCGGCGCCGTCATCGGCTTCCTCGGCTTCGCCGTCTGGAGCCACCACATGTTCACCACCGGTCTCGGCCCCGTGCCGACCGCCGCGTTCTCGCTCCTCACGATGGCCATCGCCGTCCCGACGGGCGTGAAGATCTTCAACTGGCTGGGTACGATCTGGGGCGGCCGCATCCGCTTCACCCCGCCCATGGTCCTCGCCCTCGGCTTCATCTGGATGTTCATGTGCGGCGGCTTCTCCGGCGTCATGCACTCCTCGGCCCCCGCCGACTCCCAGCAGCAGGACAGCTACTTCGTCATCGCGCACTTCCACTACGTGCTCCTCGGCGGCGTGCTCCTCGGCCTGATGGCCGGTCTCTACTTCTGGTTCCCGAAGATCTTCGGCCGCATGCCCAACGCGCCCGTCGCGTACCTCGGCTCCGCGCTGGTCATCCTCGGCTTCAACCTCGCCTTCGGTCCGATGCACTACCTCGGCCTCGCCGGCCAGCCGCGCCGCACGCACACCTACCACGCCGGCAACGGCTGGGAGACCTGGAACTTCGTCGCCACCATCGGCGCCTATGTCCTCGGCATCGGCGTCGTGCTCGTCTTCGGCAACCTGGTCTGGACCGCGTTCCGCGGCAAGAAGTGCGGTAACGATCCGTGGGACGGCCGCACCCTCGAGTGGTCGCTGCCCTCCCCGGTGCCGGAATACAACTTCGCCCAGGCTCCGGTCGTCGCCACGCGCGACGCCTTCTTCGAGCACAAGCACGGCGCCAAGAAGATCGGCCTCGAGAACGACGGCGGCGAAGCCGGCGTCCACATGCCGAGCCAGTCCTGGATGCCGATGCTGGCCTCCGCGGGTTTCCTCTTCATCGGCTTCGGCATGCCGATGATGGCGATGGGCATCCCGCACGCGGGCTGGCTCGTCATCTCCGGCCTCGGCGTCCTCTTCCTCGGCATCTGGCTCTGGGCCCTCGAAGGTCCGGGCGGTTACATGCTCAAGACCCCGGCCCCGTCCGGCGCCCCGGCTCCGGCCGAGACCGTCGCCCACTGAGCCGCCCTTCCTCCTCACCTTAAACTCTGACCTCCATGTCTGACACCGCCGCCGCGCACGAAGCGCCCACCTCCACCGGGATCGACCACAAGAAGCTCATCATGTGGCTCTTCCTGGCTTCGGACTGCATGTTCTTCGGCACGCTGATCTCGACCCACCTGCTGTACCGCAAGCTCTTCCCCGCCGGCTTCACCGACGCGGAAGGCCACCAGCGTTTCATCCAGGACCTGTTCTCCATCGAGCTGACGTCGTTCTCGACGTTCATCCTGCTGATGTCCTCGTTCCTGATGGCGCTCGCCGTCTCCGCGATGCACAAGGGCCAGCTGAAGTCCTTCCGTCGCAACGTCCTCGGCGTGATCATCTTCGGCCTGATCTTCCTGGGCTGCCAGGTCTTCGAGTTCACGCACTTCTACCACAAGGGCCTGACCATCCAGAACAGCGTCCTCGGCTCGACGTTCTACGTGCTCACCGGCACGCACGGCACGCACGTCGCCATCGGCGTGCTCTGGCTCATCCTGCTCTACTTCTACAGCTTCACCGGCAAGCTCGGCGGCCACATGGGCGCCCTCGACGTCGAAGTCGCGGGCCTCTACTGGCACTTCGTCGACATCGTGTGGATCATCATCTTCACGGCCGTCTACCTCGTCGAATACCTCGGGCCCTACGGCATCTGGGGTTCGGGCCTGCCCGCCGTCGTCAAATAATCCGCCTTCCCGCCCATGTCCTCTTCCCACGAAGCCGCTCCGAGCAAGGCCTTCCTCGCCGAGGAAGTCCGTCGCTACCACCACTTCATCGTGCTGGCCCTCTGGCTGGCCGTCGTCACCGGCGCCGAGATCGTGCTGATCTACCTGCCGCTGCCGACCGCCGTCATCTTCACGATCCTGACCCTGATGTCCGCCGGCAAGTTCTTCGCGGTCATCCTGTGGTTCATGCACCTGATCTACGACAAGCGCCTGCTCTTCTGGTGCTTCCTCGCCGGCCTGGTGCTCGCCTTCGCGACCTACGCCGCGCTGCTCTGCCTGTTCAGCGCCGACCGTATCGACACGCGCTGGTTCAGCTGAACCGGCCGACCACCGACCGCCGAAGGCCTCCGTGCGAACGGAGGCCTTTTTCGTGCCCCACGCTTGCGGGTCCGCCCGCCTGTGCTTCATATCAACGGAGATGAACATCCCCCTGCACTGGCACACGGAGCCGCTCCTGCTGCTCCTGGTCGTCGGCGCGTCCTGGGCGCACGCCCTGGCCTGCGGGCCGTACCGCGCGCGCTGCCTGCCGGGCCGGGCGGAGTATCCCGTCGGGCACGCGGTGCGCTTCCATCTCGGCGTGCTCGTGGGCTATGTCGCGGTGGGGTCGCCGCTGGACCAGCTCGGCGAAGGCTTCCTGTTCTGGGCCCACATGCTGCAGCACATGCTGCTCATCTACGTCTCCGCGCCGCTCATCGTCACGGGCCTGCCGCCCGAGCTCGTCGACGGTTTCCTGAAAGACCGACCCCGGCTCACGCGCGGGCTGGCCTTCCTGACCCACCCGGTCGCCGGCGGGCTGATCTTCACGCTGTGCTTCTCGATGTGGCACTTCCCGGAGCTCTATGAAGCCGCCCTGCGAAGCCGCCCGCTCCACGTGATCGAACACTGGTCGATGTTCCTCCCGGCGATCCTGATGGTCTGGCCGCTCTTCTCGCTTTCATCCCGCCTACCCCGCATCGGCTACGGGATGGCGATCTTCTATTCGTTCGGGCTGATGATCGCCGACCTGCCGCTCTGGGCGGTGCTCATCTTCGGCGACCATCCGATCTACGAGACCTACCGGCTGGCGCCGCGCGTGAGCGAACTCAGCGCCGCCGCGGACATGATCCTCGGCGCGGTCGTGATGAAGGGGTTCAACGAGATCTTCGCCCTGCTCTGCATGGGCTATGCCTTCTTCGCCTGGTACCAGCGCGAGAAGTGACCGGTCTCAGTGGCGCGAGGCGCGTCGCAGCAGGAACCAGCCGAGCACGAGGACCGTCAGGTTCGGCAGCCAGACGAGCAGGTCCGGCCGGAGCGCGGGATCCTTCACGTAGCTCGCCATGGAACTCAGCAGATAATAGCTCAGCGCGATCGCGAGGGCGAGGGCGGCGTTGACGAAGGTCTCGGAACGGCCGACGCGGACGGCGAGGGGCACGGCGAGGAACGCAAGCGTGAACACGGAGCAGGCGCTCGCGAGGTGCGCCATGAGCTGCGTCTTCGCGACCATGCGTCCGCGCTCGAGGGTCGCGGCATCGGCGCCGGCCGGCACTTCCCAGCCCTTGTCGATCGCCTCCAGGAGCTCCTGCGTCGTCAGCCAGCGCAGCTTGCGTTGGAAGTTGTCGCCGTCCTTGAAGACGCCGGCGGCCGGGAACTCGAGGGTCGAAGTGGTCGCGGTGGCGAACGAAGAAGGCTGCAGGAAGGCCTGATCGCCGGCGGGCCGGGAATCGAGGCGCGCGTCGGTGAGCGTGATCCGCAGGACGCCTTCGCCGGCCTTGGAAACCGCGCGCGCCAGCCGCGCTTCGCGGGCATGTACCGACTGGACGAGCCGGCCGCGGTCATCGACGCGCCAGAGCCAGAAGTCGCGGAGGACTTCGCCGTCACGCGCGTTGGCGCGGATGACCATGCCGGGGAACTGGCGGTTGAGCTGGCCGGGCACGATGACCGACGCGGGGTTGTCCTTGGCGGAACCCACGAGCAGGCGGCGGTATTCGGTGTTGGCGGCGGGCGCGACTTCGAGGTTCAGCCAGGCGGAGAGCAAGGCGCAGGCGGCGGCGAGGAGCAGGGCCGGACGCGCGATGCGGCTGAGGCTGAGGCCACCGGCCTTCATCGCGGTGATCTCCTGCTGCGAGCCCATGCGGCCGAAGGCCAGCAGGACTCCGGTCAGCAATCCGAGCGGGAGCGCGTAAGGCAGGACGCCCGGGATGAGGAGGGCGATGAGCTCGAGTCCCTCCCAGCCGCTCACGCGGCCCGAGGCGACGGCGCCGGAGACTTGGTTCAGGATGTTGCCGGCGACCAACACGAAGACGAACGCGCCCGTGGCGCCCCCGCCGGCGACGGCGGTTTCGGTCAGGACGTGGCGGTCGAGGAGGCGCACCTCAGCATCCAAGCCGACCCCGCCCTTCTCTCCAAGGCGAAAGGCTCAGGGGGCCGCCTTCTGCTCCAGGTCGGCGGGCAGTCCCGGACCGCGCACGGCTTCGATCTCGCCCGCGCGGACCCAGCCGGTCTTGCCGTCGGCGGTGCGGACACGCAGGTGGCCGTTGAGCGGGCGCTCGGTCCGCACGACATCTCCTTCGGCCACGCCGCGGAGCGGTTCGCCGAACTGCGTCGGCGTCAGGCGGAGGGAGACTTCGGGGCGACGGACCACGGCGCGGGCGCCGAGCGAGCGGCCGCCCCAGAGTCCGGGCACGCAGAGGGCGAGGACGGTGAGCGCGCCCACGCGGGTCCACTGGTTGGCCTCGCTCGCGGGGCGTCCGCGCAGGCGCGGTACGGCCACGCAGAGGACCGTGGTCCAGAAAGACACGACGGCCAGCAGCAGCCAGAGGTCGGCGGTCAGGAACGCGGCGTATTCTTCGACGGCCGTCGGCTGCGGACGTTCGACGCCGCCGGCGTCCAGTCCGTGTTTGATGCCGGCGAGCGCGACGGGGTCGCGGGGGTCGATCAGGAGCGCGCGCTCCCAGCAGATCATCGCGCGGCCTTTCCGGCCGAGCCGCCATTCGGCGTTGCCGAGCGACGCCAGCCGGGCGGCGGTCACGCCTTCGGCGCGGACTTCCGCGCTCCAGAGTTCGACCGCGCCCACGTAATCACCACGGGCGTAAGCCTGCTCGGCGGCGCTGGGCGCCTCGGCCGCGGCGAGCGGCGCAAGCCAGCAGAGGAGGAGCAGGGCGAAGGTCTTCATCGCGTGGCGAGCAGGCGGCGCAGGAGCGCGAGGTCGGCTTCGGCGTCCCCCGCGTCGGCGAGGGGCGCGGCGGGCGCGAAGCGGTCGGCGTGGGCGCGGAGGAAAAGTCCGTCGAGGCGGGCGCGGTCGGCGCCGGGCAGGACGCGTTCGACGTCGCTCTGGGTCATCGCCTGATCTTCGGCGTCGAGCCGGGCGGCCACGCCGGCCTGCAGGCCGCGCACGATGGCGCCGGCGAAGCCACGGGTGTCCCCGCGGCGGCGGCAGGCTTCGGCTTCCGTGAGCGCACCACGCATGAGGGCGCGGGCGCGACGGCGACGGCGGATCTCCGGATGCGCGGCGAGGTAGCCGAGGACGCCGGTCACGGTCGTCGCGGCCACGACCAGGCCGAGGGCGGTCGCGTTCGCGGACCAGAAACCGTCGGCGTCGCCGAGCGAACCGTCGGGCGAGCCGCGGAAGAAGGGCGAGGAGCGGTTCGGCTCGGGCGTCGCGAGGCCGGTCGCCGGTTTCGGCTGGGCGGCGACGGGTGCGGCCGGATCGGCCGTCACGAGGTCGACCTGCGCCGGCGCGTTGCCGGTCACGGTGATCTCGAGCGGGGTGAACTCCAGGCGGCTGAAGGTCTTGGTCGCGGGATCGAACGCGGCGAGGCGGACGGCCGGCGTGCGCAGCTTGCCGGGCAGGCGCGGCACGAGCGTGTAGACGAACATGCGCTGGTCTTCGGCGTGGCGGCGGCGCTCGGTGGCCGGGAGGACGTCCCAGGTCTCGTCGCCTTTGAGTTCCGGCGGCAGGATGCGGTCAAGGTTGCCGTCGCCGGTCAGGATCGCGCGCAGGCGGATGGGTTCGCCGACCTCGGGCGTATCTTTCGAGACCTGCAGGCCTTCGGCGACGAAGCGGCCGATGGCGCCGTTCCACTCCGGCGGGCGGCCGCGTTCCGGCACGTGCGCGACCGTCAGGCGACGGCGGAAGGCGAAGGGCCGGTCGCGGCCGCCTTGGTTGAAGGCGCCGGCTTCGCCGTTCTGCACCAGCATGATGCCGTTGAGGGAGAATTCGCCCGCGCCTTCGCGGATCGGCGTCAGGTCGAAGGTGGTCTGCAGCCCTTGGCCGAGGTCGTCGGGCAGCGGCTGGCGTTCGGCGGTGACGACCATCGAGAAACCTTCGGCGAGCGACTCGAGTCCGTAGCTCGCGACGACCGACTCGTCCTCGCCGCCGCGCATGCGGATGGCGCCGCGGACCAGTTCGCCCACGTAGAAGACGCGGTCAGGCAGGACGAGTTCGGCGCGGGCCTGGGCTTCGCGGCGGAAGGCGACCTGGTCGCTGACGAGGAGGCGGATTTCCGGCACGACCACGACCTTGCGGGCGAAGCGCAGGTTGAACGAAGGGATGACGTGTTCGCCGAGCGGTTCGGGGGCGACGCCCGAGAAGTTGAAGGTCGCCTCGTTGGAATCCGGCCGGATGATCTGGCCGGACAGGCGCAGGGCCATGCCGCGCGGCGGCTTGATCTCGCGGCTGATGAACTGGGCGCCGCCGAGCACGACGTCGGACTCGACCATGATCTGGAGGCGGAACGGCTGGCCCGGCGCGGTCACGCGCGGGGTGATCTCCCAGTGGACGCGGTCCTCCGCGCGGGCGAGGAGCCCGAGGCAAAGCACGACGCAGACGGAGAGGAAGCGGCGCATCTCAGTAGTCCTTGCCTTTCTTGTCCTTGGGCTTGCCGCCGCTGCCGCCCTTGCCGTCCTGCTGGCCGGCGGGCATCTTGCGTCCGAATTCGTTCTTCAGGCCTTCGAGCGAGCCGCGGGCCTCCTGTTCGGTCATCTTCTCTTCCTTGCCTTCTTCGCCCTTCTTGTCGCTGCCGGAGCGGGGCTTCGGCTTGCGGCGTTCGGGCGGGAGGAAATCCTCTTCTTCGTCCTCGTCGCCGCTTTCCGCTTCGGGCGGCAGCTTGTCGTCGGGGATGCGCTTCACCAGCTCGCGGATGACGTCGCGCAGCTCCTCGAGCTTCTTGCGCTGGGCCTCGATGGCCTCGTCGAGCGCGGCGGTCTCGCGACGCAGGGCGCGGAGGAGTTCCTCGACGGCCTCGGCGTTGGCCTTGCCTTGGGCGTCGGCGGCGTCGAGTTCGTGCGCGCCGCGGAAGTCGCCGACCGAACGCGTCCAGAGGGCGATCACGCCGGAGCGCTTGGTGACCATCGCCTCTTCCTTGGGGATGAGCTTCTTGATGGTGCGGTAAGTGTTGATGCCGCCGCCGAGCGCGGCCGTCGCGGGCACGTAGTCCGGCTCGCGGCCTTCGGCCTTCGCCTTGTCGAGCAGCTCGATCTGATCCTTCATGTCCGAGATGTCGGCGTCGGCCGCCTCGAGGTAGGAGCGCGCGATGGAAAGTTCGGTGACGTCGCCGGCCGTGCGGCCGCCGAGGCCTTCCTTGCCCTTGCCGAAACGGACGTGGCCGAGGTTGTGCAGGGCCGGCGGGCGGAGGGTGTCGTCGTCGCGACCGAGCGAGGCGCGCAGGGCTTCCTCGGCGCCGGCCAGGTCGCCTTCGGCGAGGCGCTGCGTGCCGCGGTTATGCAGTTCGCGCGCATCGAGTCCCGCGAGCGGGTCGGCGACTTTCTCGGCGGCGCGGGCGGCGGACGCGAGCAAGAGGAGGGCGAGCAGGGTTCTCATGGCGTGGTCGGGCGGCGGCGGGTGGAGAGAAGGGATTCGGCGACCAGCAGGAGGAGGGCGAGCCCCAGGAACCATTCTTCGCGGGGGATGCCTTGGCGGCCGGCGCCGCGCTCGTCGGTGCCCGCCTGGATGGCGAGGCGGAGGGCTTCCATGCCTTCGCCGGCCTGGCCGAGCCGGACGAAGCGGCCGCCGGTGGCTTCGGCGACCTCGCCGAGGGTCTTCTCGTCGAGGCGGCTGAGCACCTCTTCGCCGGTCGCGTCCTTGAGCGTCTCGATCGAGCCCGTCTCGCCGATGACGCGGATCGGTCCGCCCGAAGGCGTGCCGACGCCCACGGCGTGGACGACGAGCCCCTTGCGCTTGAGCTTCTTCGCCATCTCGACGCCGCCGGACTCGAGGTCTTCGCCGTCGGTCAGGAGGATGAGCAGCTTGCGGTTGCGGTTGGAATAGAAGGCCAGCTCGGCCTCCTCGACGGCGCGGCCGAGGTCGGTGCCGCTCACTTGGATGCTGGTCGTGTCGGTCTCTTCCAACGTGCGGAAGAAGGCGTCGTAGTC
>CALPIW020000017.1 GCA_943323725.2 Polynucleobacter meluiroseus
AGAGGTTCAGCAGGTCTTCATGATGCGCACCGTAGCTGAGATGCAGGACGTCCAACGCGTCGAGGAGCGTCCGCCCGCGGGAGCGGAGGAGCGCGGCGAATTCACAGAGCATGACCACCGTCGCGTTGGCGTCCTTGTCGCGGACCGCGTCATCGGCGAGGTAACCGTAGCTCTCTTCGGCGCCGAGCAGGAAGAGGGTCGAGTGACGCAGCGCGAGCGGGGCGCGGCGACGCAAGGGGAGCGCGGGGGCGTCGGGGCCGGCGCCCTCGACCAGGCAGCGGTGCCAGTTCTCGAGCTTGCGGGCGATCCACTTGAAACCGACCAGCGTCTCGACACAGCGCACGCCGTGGCGGGCGCAGATGGTGGCGACGAGCGGCGTGGTCACGAGCGACTTGACCACCGCGGCGTTCGGCGAGCCGCCTTCGGGCAGGATGCCGGCGTCCTTGAGGGACGAGATCCGGAACTCGGTCAGCAGGGCGGCGACCTCGTTGCCATTGAGCAGGCGATGGCCGCCGGCAGGCAGCGGGCAAGCCACGCCGACGCGGTCGGAGTCGGGGTCGGTCGCGAGGATGAGGTCGGCGTCGATCTCCGTGGCGAGCTTCAGCGCGAGGGCGAAGGTGCTGGCGTTCTCCGGATTCGGGGAGGCGACGGTCGGGAAGCGGCCGTCGTGCTCGCGCTGCTCCTCGACCAGATGCGGGTCGATGCCGACGCGGCGCAGGGCGGGCACGACCATGACGTCGCCCGTCCCGTGCACATTGGTGAAGACGACCTTGGGCGTGTGCCGCGCGATGATCTCCGGGTCGAGCACCACGCCGGCGAGGCGGGCGAGGTAGGCGTCCTCGGCCGTGGCCGGGACCGTGAGCACGCGGGCGAGGTCCTTCTCGAGATAAGGCGCGACGTCGGCCGGCCCGAGCTTGCCGACTTCGGCGACGATGGCGGCGTCATGCGGGGGCAACACCTGGCCGCCGTCACCGAGGCAGCACTTGAAGCCATTGTCATGGGAGGGATTATGGCTGGCCGTGATGACCACGCCGGCGTGGGCGCCGAGGTGACGGACCGTGAAACTCAGCTGCGGGGTCGAGCGGGCGCCGGCGAAGAGGTAGGCCTCGCCGCCGAGCTCCGTCCAGGCGCCGGCGATCAGTTCGGCGAAGTGACGGGAGAAGTGGCGGACGTCATGGGCGACGACCAGGCGGGCGCCGGGCTGGGTGGCCGAGACATGCTTCCAGAGGCCGATGACGGCCCGCAGGACATTGACGTCGTTGAGGCAGGCCGAGCCGATCGCGGCGCGCACCGGCAACCCTTGGGCGTCGAGCTCGTTGGTGGCGGAGACCCGGCCGACCGTCCGACCACGCATCCCCCCGGTGCCGAAAGCGATACCCTTATAGAAACGGTCTTCGAGTTCGGCCCAGGCCCCGCGGTCGCAGAGGTCCCGGAGGGAGGCCACGGCCTCGGCCGGAAGAGCCCCTGAACGGAGCCAATCCCCGGCGTTGGCGAGGCTGGCGGCGGAAAGTTGGCCCTTCTGCTGGGCGGCTTGGAGGAGCGAAAGGACGGCGGCGGAGGCGCTCATGTTTCCCCCATACTTACCCGCCCGGGGGCGGGGACAAGCCCGTAGGCGGGGGAGGCGGGGGTTGACACAAACGGTCCTTTCCCAAGGGTTGACCCCCCATGCCCGAAGACCGTTCCAGCAAGCAGCCCCCGGCCGGCGATGACCGCAACCTCGTGGTCGTCGACGAGGATTTCGTCAATGCGGACGCCGAAGACCGTCTCTGGCTCTTCTGGGAGCGCAACCAGGGCGTGATCGTCAAGGCCACCGTCGCCGTCGTGGTCGGCATCCTCGGTTACCTCGCCTTTTTCTTCTGGAACGAAAGCCAGCGCGAAGCCCTCGGCGAAGAATTCACCGCCTGCCAGGACGAAGCCGCCCGCCGGGCCTTCGCGGGTCGCCATGCCGGCGAACCCCTGGCCGCCGTCGCCCTGACCGACGTCGCCGACGATCTCAAGCGCGCCGGCAAGTTCGCCGACGCCGCCAAGGCCTACGACGAAGCCCGTCGCCTGGCCGGCCTCGCCGGCAACACCCCGGCGGTCGCCGCCCTCGCCGCCCGTGCCCGCCTTTACGCCGCCCTGTGCCGCCTGGAAACCGGTGACGCCGGCGCGACCAAGGCCCTCGCCGAGGTCGCCGATGACGTCTCCGCCGCCGAGACCCTGCGCGGTTTCGCCATGCTCACCTTGGCCAATGTCGCCGTCGCCAAGGGCGACACCGCCGAAGCCACCAAGTGGCTCAACGCGATGGACAAGAAACTCCGCGCGAACCACGTCTGGAAAGCCGACAAGGAGATGCTGGTCCGCTCCGAACCTTCGTTGATCGCTCCCGTCGCCCCGGCCGGCAAATAAGGCGCCGACCCGGCGGTCTGCCGCCACGGCCGAGCCCCTATTAACCTTGCCAATAAAGGTCGTTGGGCGTGTCTTCTTGACACCCGTCGGCGCGGAGCCGACGCGGCCGTCACCCTTCCCTCCGGAGCCCAACCCATGAACGAAGCCGCGCCTCTGCCGGAAGCCGCCGTCGTGGCGGAAAGGCTGACCAAGCGCTATGGCTCCCTGACCGCGGTCGAGGACCTGAGTTTCTCCGTGGCGCCGGGCGAGATCGTCGGCTTCCTCGGCCCGAACGGCGCCGGCAAGTCGACCACCATGCGCATCCTGGCCGGCACGATGTCCGGCACCTCGGGCCGCGCGTCCATCTGGGGCGTCTCCGTCGCGCTCGATCCCGCCGGCGCGAAGCGTCACCTCGCTTACATGCCGGAGAACAATCCCCTGCCGGAGGACCTCCGCGTGGAGGAATACCTCACCCTGCGCGCGCGCCTCAAGGACGTCGCGCCGGACCGGGTCGCCGAACGCGTCCGCCGCGTGATGGAAGACTGCGACCTGACGCGCCGCGCGTCGGGCCGGCTCATCGGCCAGCTCTCGAAAGGTTTCCGCCAGCGCGTCGGCATCGCGGACGCCCTCCTCGCGGAGCCGCGTGTCGTCATCCTGGACGAACCCACCATCGGGCTCGACCCGCACCAGATCCTCGGCATCCGCGAACTGATCCGCTCGCTCCGCGGCAAGATGGCCGTGCTCATCTCGAGCCACATCCTGCACGAGGTCGAACAGGTCTGCGACAAGGTCGTCATCATCAACCGCGGCCGGCTGGTGGCCCAAGGACGCACCGAAGACCTGCGCCGCGAACTGCTGCCGGAGGTCGCGTTCACCGTCGTGACGCGCGCCGACGAGGCCGCGCTGCTCGCCGCCTGCCGCGCCGCCGAACCCGCGGCCGCCGTCGTCGCCGCCGCTTCCGCCGACGGCTGGAACACCTTCCGCGTCACCTTGCCCGTCGGCTCGCCCGCGCGCGAGACGCTCGCCGGCGCGCTCATCGGCGCGGGGCTCGCGCTGCGCGAGATCGCCGAAGAACGGTTCGGACTCGAGGACATCTTCCTCGCCGCCACGCGCCGCGCCCCCGGGGAGGGCCGCCGCTCCTGATGCGACACTTCCGCACGCTCCTCGCGCACGAACTGCGCAGCGCCGCGCTCTCCTGGAACACCTGGGCGGCCGCCGGACTCTTCCTCGCGCTGATGGGCGGGATCCATTTCTTCGCGCTCGTCGACGCCGCGCGCGCGCCGGCCCCGCGGTCGCCCGTGGAGGCGACGCTCTGGTTCTTCTGGCTGCCGCTGCTCTGCGTGCTGCCGTTGCTGACGATGCGCACGTTCGCCGAGGAGCGCCGCTCCGGCACGCTCGCGGCGCTGCTCACCACGCCGGCCAGCCCCGCCGCCGTGGTCTGGGCGAAGTTCCTCGCGGTCTGGATCGTCTGGGTGCTGTTCTGGCTGGCCTTCGCCGCCTTCCCGTTCCTCGCCGCGCAGCGGCTGGACGGCGCGAACGCCCGCGCGCTCGGCGAAGCCTCCGCGCTGTGGGGCGGCCTCTGCTTCATCGCGGTGAGCGGCCTCCTGCATGTCGCGATCGGGATCCTCTGCAGCTGCGTGACGCGTTCCGCGGCGCTGGCGGCGTTGCTCGCCTTCATCAGCCTGCTGGCGCTGACGGCCGCGGGCGGCGCGCTCGAGACCTTGCCGATCGAAAGCTGGGAATGGCTCGGCTGGCTGCGCGAACCGGCGGCGCACCTGCGGACGTTCGGCCACCTGCAGGATTTCACCGACGGCGTCCTCGACGCGCGTCCGCTCGTCTTATACGGCACCGGCACCCTGCTCTGCCTCGGCTTGGCCGTGCTCACCGTGGAGGGCCAGGAATGACATGAGCTCCCCGCGCGACGACTTCGGCTCCGTCCGGCCCATCCGGCGGCTGAACCGCCTCACGCAGGCGTTGCTGGCGATCGCCCTCGCGGTGGCGGTGAACACGCTGGCCTCGCTGCCCGAATTCCGCGTCCGCCACGACATCTCCGCCGACCGCCGCCACTCGCTCGCCCCGGAATCGGTCGAGACCGTGCGCGCCGCGGGCCGACGCAGCCCTGTGGGTGCCGGCCGCGCCCGCGGCTGGGTCCGCGCCGTCGTGGTGACGAGCGAGCAGGCCGATGAAGCCCGTTACCTGCGCGCCCGCCTGAACAAGCTCCTCGACGCCTACGTCGTCGAGACCGGCCGCCAAGGCGGCAGCTGGCTCGCCGTCGAGCAGGCCGGCGACGGACGCAACGCTCCCCTCCTCTCCGAACTCGCCGGCCGCCACGGCGCGCCGGACGCCACGGTCGTGCTGGTGCTCGCCTGCGGCGGGCGGGCGAAATACCTCAGCTACCGGGACTTCGTGACCAAGGAGGGCGCCTTCCGCGGCGAAGAAGCGGTGACCTCCGCCCTGATCGAAGTCACCGAAGACAAGCCGGCCGTCTGCTACGTGACCAAGGGGCACGGCGAACTCGGCGTCGAGGATGCCTCGCCCGTGCGGGGCATGTCGCTCCTCTCGCGTCAGCTCCGCAACCGCAACTTCGAGGTCCGGCCGCTCGACCTGGCCACGGTGAGCGAAGTCCCCCGCGACGCCTCGATGGTGTTCATCCCGGGTCCGGTGACGCCTTTCTCCGCCGCGGAAAACGACCGTCTCCGCAAATACCTGCAGGAACGTAACGGCCGGGTGCTCGTCATGCTCGACCCGGGACGCGACCACGGCCTCGAGCCGGTGCTCTCCGAGTGGGCGATCTTCACCCCCGACGCGGAATTACAGGAGCCGGATCCCGCGCGGCGCACGACCGACGGAGACGTCGGCCTGCTCCGGCTCGAAGCGAAGGAACACCCGCTCACCAAGCCGCTCCGCGAACAGAACCTCCCGCTGGTCGCCGCCCGTCTCCGCCCCGCCCGCTTCGACGAAGCCAGCGCGCCGGACAGCACGCTCGGCGTGTGGCAGCTCGTGTTTTCGTCGGACGCCGCCTGGGGCGAGACGGACCCCGCCCGTCGGCCGCTGCGCTTCGACCCGGAGCGCGACCAGCCCGGCCCGGTCTGCGTCGTCGCCGCGGCGGAACGCGCGACCGGCATCCGGCAAGGCGTCGGCGGCGCCGGCGGCCGGTTGGTCGTCGTCGGCACCTCCGAGATCGCGGCGAACAGCCGCCTTGACCGCGGCGGCAACCGCGCGTTCCTGACGCAGGCCGCCGCCTGGCTCAGCGACCGCGAACGCGCCGTCTCGCTGCCCGCCCGGACCGGGGGCGAATATCAGCTGACCGCGACCGCCGCCGACTTCTGGGCCTTGGCCCTGCGTTTCGCCCTCATTCCGCTCGGCGTGCTCGCAGTCGGGCTTGCGGTTTCCGTGTGGCGTCGCAGGAGTTGACGTGCCCATGCGGATCTCCCGCACCACCGTCGTCCTCCTGCTCGCCAACCTGATCGCCTTCGGTCTCGTGTGGCGCGCCATGTCCGGGCAGACCACGGCCGCGGTCAGTCAGACCCAGCTCTTCCCCGCGAACCCGGCGCGCATCGCGCTCGCCGAAGGCCCGGCCCGGGTCCTCTTGGAGAAACGACCCGCCGGCTGGCGCGTACTCGAACCGTTCGAGTGGCCGGCCAACGTCTGGTCCGTGCAGCGGCTGATCGACGAACTCCGCTTCATCAGTCCGGAAAGCGGCTTCGACGTCGCCGAGGTGACGGCCAACGGCGCCAGCCTCAAGGACTACGGCCTCGAACCGGCGCGCTGGACCGTGAAGGTCACCGGTGACGCCGGCGCCGCCGTCGAGGTCAAGGTCGGCGTCCAGCCCTCGACCCGCCGCCACTTCCTGCTCACCGAAGACGGCCGCCGCATCGTGCCGCTGCCGGACGCGATGGCCGCGGCCTTGGGCGCGAGCGCCGAGAGCTACCGGGTCGACCGCATCTTCGAGATCGCCGACTTCGAGGCCCGCGCGGTCTCGGTGCGGCAGCGCGAGAAGGAAGTCGAGACCGTCACGGCGCTCGTCGCCGAAGCGCGCCCGCGCGTCGGCCGACGCGTGCAGCTGCCCGAGTGGCGCTTCGAAGCCCCTTACGACGCCCCGGCCGATCCCGACGCCACCGCCCGCGCCGTGGCCGCGCTCGCCAACCTGCGCGTCGCCAAGTTCGCCGACCTCCCCGAAGAAACGACCGGCCTGGGCGCGCCCGCCCTGCGCCTGGCGCTCGAAGGCAACGCCCGCCGTCAGATGCTGCTCGTCGGCCGCCCCGCGCCGGGCCAGCCGCAACTCCTCTGCGCGAAACTGGAAGACAACGCCGCCGTCTTCCTCATCGAGGCGCGCGAGCTGCGGGAATGGATGACTCCGCGCGCGACGCTCGCCGACACGCGGCCCGCCGATTTCGATCCGGCGCTCGTGACGGGCTTCACGGTCTCCGCCGGCGGACGTAGCATCACGCTGCACCGGCTCGACGGACTCGGCGACGAAGCGCGCTGGGAAATTCCGGTCGCGCCCGGCTCCACGGCCACCAAGCGCCGCGAAGCCGATGCGCGGCTCGTGGGTCGCTTCCTCGCCGGACTCTCCCAGCTGCGGGCCACCCGCCGCGCGCCCGCCGTCGACGGCGGACTGACCTTGCCCGCCGTCCGCGAGCCGCGCACCGGCGCGACGGGCCAGACCGTCGAACTCGAATTCGGAGCCGAACGCATCGTGCTCGGCTTCACCGACGACCCCGACAACGGCGCGGGCACCCGCCTCGTCCACGCCAAAGGTTCGCCGCTGGCGGCGATCTGTGACGTCACGTTCCTCGACGGCGGACACCAGAACGTCGAACCTTCCGCGTGGCGTCGCCGCACCGTGGCCGCCCTGCCGCAAGGCGCGCGCGTCAGCGGACTGCGCCTCACCGCCCGCGCCGACGGCAAAGTGGTCGGCGAGGCCCGCCTCGGGCCGGACGGCAACTGGGCCGGCACCGGCCGGCTCGATCCGACCAGCGCGCGCCGGCTTGCCTTGGGGCTCGCCGAAGTCCGCGCGACCGCCTTCCCCGGACGCGACGTCGGCGCCGGCGGCTGGAGCTATGAACTACGGGTGACGGACCAGGCGGCGACCGGCGCCGGCGCCGCGAGCGAGACGATCCGGACCTACCTCTGTTCCGCCCCGCTCAACGACCGTTCGCTGCTCCTGCGCGACGAGACGGATGATGACGACTTCATCCTGGAACCGACGCTCGCCGCCCTCCTTGCTCCGCTGCTGACCGAAGCCGGGAGATGAAAGCGCAGCCCGGCAGCTCACCCTTGCGTCGCTTCCTGCGCGGGCTGACGAACACCTGCCTGCTGCTCCTGCTTCCGGTCCAGCTCGGTCTGGCCTGGCTCGCCGACCATGACGGGCCCGTGCGGTTGCCGGACTTCGTCACCGAAGCCGTCACCGAGCGGCTCGCCGCCCGGGGCGTCGACTTCCGCGCGCGCGCGCTGTGGATCCTGCCTGACCTCACGCTCGCGGCCGACGACGTCACCGTCGCCTTCGACGGACTCACCGGCGACGTCTTCGCCGCCGCCCGCGCGGAGGTCGCGCTGCAGCCGGCCCGTCTGCTCGCCGGCGAGATCGCGCCGACCCGCCTGCGCCTGAACGGTGGCCGCCTGTGGTGCCCGGCTTCCGTCGCGCAGGACGGAAGGCGGCGCAGCCTCATCGACGAGCTTACGCTCGACGTCGCCCAGGAAGGCCGCTGGGTCAGCCTCCGCATCGCGCAGGTGCGCGCGGGCAGGATCACCTGCCATGTCAGCGGCGAACTGCCCGCCAGCCTCCTGCGCGTCGGCCCGGCGACGACGGAAGCCGGGCCGCTCCCGCGCCGCCTTGCCGGCGTCCTCGGCGCGCTCGACACCGCGCTCGCCGCCGCGGAAGGCTCGGGCGGCGCGACGGTGACGATCCGTTGTTCCGGCCGGAGCGACGGCACGGCGGAACTCTCCGCGCAAGCCCTCCTCGGCGAAGAGACCGGCGAGCAGCTCGGTCGCATCAGTCTCCGCGGCCTGCGGCTGAGCGGCGACGCCCGGCTCGCGGCCGACGGTGCGCTCCGTGACTGGCGCCTCGCCGGCGAAGCCGAGACCACTGCCTGGCGCGATGGCGCGACCGTGACGGCCGCCCGGGCCGCCCTGCGCGTACGCGGCGCCGGCCTGCGCGGCGAGATCGTCGCCGACGCCGCGCTGACCGATGTCCGGATCGGCGAGATCCTCTGCCAGCAGATGAGCCTACGGGCCGCGCGTCTGTCCGCGGAGCAACCGTGGGCGCTCGGGTTCCGCGCGCATACCGCCGCCTCGGTCGCGGGCGGTGCGCTGGAGGGCCTGGCGGACGGCACCCGCCGGCTGCGCATCGACCATGCCCTGATCTCCGGACGGGAGGTCTCGACGCACCCGGCGGTCGCGCCGGTCCTGCTCGCGGCCGGCATCGACCTGCGGGGCGACCTGCTCCTACGCGAAGCCGAAGTCACCGTCTCGCCCGAAGGACGTCTCCTCGGTGCCCGCGGCGAAGCCGGGCTCTCCGGTTTCCGCGGACTCGGACTTTCCGCCGAGGCGATCAGCCCGGGCGTCGACCTGCCGCTGCGCACCCGTTTCGACTTCGCGCCCGGCCGCGGCGAACAACCCTTGCGACTGCGCGACCTGCGTCTCGCTTCCGTCGTCGGCGAAGCGGACTGCGCCGTCGCCGAAGGCGGCGCCTTCCGCCTGACGCTCCACGGCGAACTCGCGCCCGCCAGCCTCGACCGGGTCCTCGGGAATTGGTGGATCGACCTTTGGCGGACCTTCCTCGTGCGGGAAAATCCTTATGCGTTCATCGAAGTCCAAGGACATTGGGGCGCGCTGACGAGCCGCACGCGCGGACGCGTGCTGATGCGGAACTTCGACTTCATGGGCGCGCCCTTCCGTGGCGTGGAGGTGAGCGTCGATGCCGACGAACGGCGCTCCTTGATCGGCCTGCACCGCCTGCAAGGCGGGACGAGCGCCGCCGACGGCGAAGTCGAGGGCAGCGCGACCTGGGACTGGTCGAAGCCCGGCGTGCTCGCCGGCCCGGTGGTGAAAGCCGCCGGCGACCTCCAGCCGTGGATCGCCGCGCGTTGCGCCGGCAAGAGTTTCGGCGACGCGCTCCAAGGACTCGTGCTGCCGGCGGGCCGACGCTTCGCGCTCGAACTCACGCCGCTCGAGCGAGGCCTCGACATCCGGACGACGATCGAGAGCGACGGCGCCTTCAAGGCGTGGGGCATCGCCGGCCGCGGACTGAAGGTCACGACGCTGAGCCAAGCCGGCGGCATGCGGATCGACGCCCGCCTCGGCCTGGCCGACGGAGAAGCCGAACTGCGCCTGAACGGCGACCCCTTGCAAGCGACGGACTTCGTGCTCTCGTTGAAGAACTGCGATCCGGCCCAGATCGGGCGGATCATGCAAGACCTCGGCGAACCTTCGGCGGCGCCGACGAAGAAAGCGGAAGGCCGGGGTCGGCTGGACCTCGACCTCAAAGGCCGGATCGACCTCGCGGCACCGCGCGAACTCCGCGGACTGGGCACCTACACGTTGCACGACCCCGAGCTGAAGAAAGTCCGTCTGCTCGGGGGAATCTCGGGCGTACTCGAAGCCGTCGGCGTCGGGGCCACCACCTACGAACTGGACCGGGCAACCGGCACGTTCGGCTGCGTCGGGGGGAGGGCCTACTTCCCGGACATGACCATCACCGGCCCCCAGGCCAGGCTGGACCTGGCCGGGGAAGTCGACCTCCGGGGGATGACCCTGAACTTCGTCGGGGACTTTTCCTTGCCCCGGAAACAAGGTTTTAACCCCCTCGACATCATAAATTTGAACCGGGCCTTGGTCAGCCTCACCAAAATCAAGCTGAAAGGCCCCTTGGCGAAGCCCGAAACTCAGGCTATTCCGACGCTCAAAGATATAGTTAAGCCTAACAAGGATAACGACTTAGGTAAGATACCCGCCGGCATTCTGGAATGAGGGTTGATTTGCCCCCCTGATACCCTGTATCAGAGAGGCGCACCCCCTCACGGAGGACATTACCTTGGACCTAATTAAGATTAAACAAGTCGTGGATTTAATGAAGAAGTCGGACCTTTCCGAGTTCGAGATCCAGGACCAGGACTTCAAGCTGCGCATCAAGCGTGACCTCCCCGGTCGCGCCCCGATCGCCGCCCCGGCCGCCCCTGTGGCGGCCGCCCCCGCCCCCGTGGCGGCCCCGGCCCCTGCGGCCGCGGCGCCTGCCCCGGCCGCCCCCGCCGCCGCGGACCCCAGCATCAAGCTGGTCACCTCCCCGATGGTCGGCACCTACTACTGCACCCCTTCCCCCGAGAACCCGCCCTTCGTCACCGTAGGCTCCCCGATCAAGGCCGACTCCGTCGTCTGCATCATCGAAGCCATGAAGGTGATGAACGAGATCCAGTCGGAAATCTCCGGTACGGTGGTCGAGTGCCTGGTCGCCAACGGCACCTCGGTCGAATTCGGCCAGCCGCTCTTCCGCGTGAAGGTCAGCTGAGCACCGACTTCCGAGCATGAACAAGATCCTCATCGCCAATCGCGGCGAAATCGCCCTTCGCGTCATCCGCGCGTGCCGGGAGCTGGGCATCAAGACCGTCGCGGTCTATTCCCAGGCCGACGAGCAGTCGCTGCACGTGCAGCTCGCCGACGAGGCCGTCTGCATCGGACCCGGACCGAGCAAGGACTCCTACCTGCGCGAGGATCGCATCATCTCGGCCGCCGAGATCACCAACGTCGACGCCATCCACCCCGGCTACGGCTTCCTCTCCGAGCGCGCCGGTTTCGCCGAGAAGTGCGCCGCCGCCAACATCAAGTTCATCGGACCCAGCCCCGAAGTCATCCGGAAGATGGGCGACAAGGCCGTGGCCCGCCAGACGGCCGCCGCCGCCAAGGTCCCCTGCGTGCCCGGCACGGACGGCCCCGTCGACAACCAGCGCGAAGCCATCAAGGAAGCGCAGCGCATCGGTTTCCCCGTCATCGTCAAGGCCGTCGCCGGCGGCGGTGGCAAGGGCATGCGCATCGTCCACAACGCCGCGGCTTTCCCCAAGGAATTCGAAAGCGCCCGCGCCGAAGCCGAGAAGGCCTTCGGTGACGGCCGCGTCTACATCGAGAAGTACATCGAGCAGCCGCGCCACATCGAGTTCCAGCTCCTGGGCGACGAACACGGCAAGGTGATCCACCTCGGCGAACGCGACTGCTCCGTGCAGCGCCGCCACCAGAAGCTGATCGAAGAGTCCCCTTCCCCGTTCCTGACCCCGAAGCTCCGCGAGGAGATGGGCAAGGTCTCCGTCCGCCTCGCCGAGACCATCGGCTACCAGAACGCCGGCACGATCGAGTTCCTCGTCGATAAGCACGGCAAGTACTACTTCATGGAGATGAACACGCGCATCCAGGTGGAGCACGGCGTCACCGAAGAAGTCACGGACATCGACCTCGTCCGCCGCCAGATTCTCATCGCCTGCGGCGAGAAGCTCGAGCTCTCCCAGAAGGACATCAAGATGACCGGCCACGCCATCGAGTGCCGCATCAACGCCGAAGACCCGGCCCGCAACTTCGCCCCGAGCCCCGGCACCATCGGCCTGTACTACACGCCCGGCGGCCACGGCGTGCGCGTCGACTCGCACTGCTACTCGGGCTACGTCATCCCGCCCCTCTACGACTCCATGGTGGCCAAGCTGATCTCGGTCGGCGCGACCCGCCAGAAGGCCTTGGACCGCATGCACCGCGCCCTCGGCGAGTACATCATCCGCGGCATCCACACCACGATCCCGGTCTGCCGCGCGATCATGAAGGACCCGGCCTTCCGCCAGGGCGGCGCGACGACGAAGTACCTCGAGGACTTCTTCGAACGCACCCCGAAGGAACTCTGGTCCGCCGCACCGCTCACCTAAGCGGCCCCGCCGCCGACGATGAGCGCCCCGCAGCGCCCGACTCCCGCCGCCACCGCCCGCCTCAGAACGGGCGGTGATTGTTTACGCCATGCCAACCGGCTCTTCAAGTCGGCCGGCGTCGCGCACGGTCAAGGCTTCGTGAACGCCGAGGAAGAGTCCCTCACGCTCATGGGCCACGCCACGGGCCTCGCCTGGGAGCAGCTTCCCTCCTGCTTCGAACGCGCCCTGACGGCCAAGGAGAAGGCCGCGTTCCTCGCGCTCGTCGAACGCCGCGTCTTCGACCGCGTGCCCACCGGCTACCTCGTCGGCGAGACCTGGCTCGGCGGCCTCCGCTTCCGCGTCGACGAACGCGTGATCATCCCGCGATCGTATTTCGTCGAACTCATCCCCGAGGCCATCCCGCAATGGCTGCCGCCGGTCGCCCAGGTGACCGACGTCGCGGACATCTGCACGGGCTCGGGCTGCCTCGCCATCCTGCTCGCGAAGCGCTTCCCGAAGGCCCACGTGCACGCCACCGACCTTTCGGCGCGAGCGCTCGAAGTCGCCGCCTTGAACGTCGCCGACCACAGGCTGGCGAAGCGCATCACGCTGCACGAGACGGACACGATGACGGCGCTCACCAAGGGCCCGAAATTCGACCTGATCCTCAGCAATCCGCCCTACGAACCCGAAGGCATCTACCGACGCCTCCCCGCCGAATTCAAGAAGGAGCCGAAGGGCTCGCTGGTCTCCGGCAAGGACGGCCTCGACGTCATCCGCAAGCTGCTCACGCAGGCGCGCGCCGCGCTGAAGCCGCACGGCATCCTCGTCATCGAGGTCGGCGGCCTGCAGCAGGCGATGCACCAGGCCTGGCCGAAGCTGCCGATCATGTGGCTGCCCACGGCCGACGGCTCCGACTGCGTCTGCCTGATCCACGCTTCGGACCTCCGCCGCGCACTGCCTTCACCAGGCGCGCGGCGCGGGCGTTGATTCCAGACGGTCCTGCGCCGGGCGCGGGAGCTTCGGAAAGAAATCCAGTCCGGTGAGTTCCTCCACCCGGCGGATGCTGACCACGTAGCGGGTGAGCTCGGCGTCGCGCCACTTCTCTTCGTGCGGGACGAGGTAAGCGAT
>CALPIW020000018.1 GCA_943323725.2 Polynucleobacter meluiroseus
AGTGGACGATCGACGAAGCCTCGGCCACGGCTGCAGTTCCTGTTCGCCGAGCAATGGAAGGCGCTACGCGAGTACGCGCACGGCAAAGGCGTCCGCTTTTTCGGCGACGAGCCCATCTACGTCTCCGCCGATGGTTGCGACGCGAAGACCCGCCCCGAACTCTTCCAGCTCGACGCGCAGGGCCGGCCGACGGCCGTGGCCGGCGTGCCGCCGGATTACTTCGCCGCGGACGGACAGCTGTGGGGCAATCCGTTGTATGCGTGGGACCGGCATGCCGCCGACGGCTTCGCCTGGTGGCAGGCGCGCGTCCGCCACGACCTCGAACTCTTCGATGCGATCCGCATCGACCACTTCCGCGGCCTGCATGATTACTGGAGCGTCCCCGCCGGCGCGCCCAACGCCCGCGAAGGCAAATGGTGCGACGGCCCCGGACTCGCCTTCACCGATGCGCTCGCCGGCCTGCCGCTCGTCGCCGAAGACCTCGGCCTGCTCTCCCCCGGTGTCGACGTGCTCCGCCAGGCCTCCGGCCTGCCCGGCATGTCGGTGCTGCAATTCGGCTTCGGCGGACCTCCCGAGGGCAATCCGCACTTCCCCGCGAACATCACCGCCGACCGCGTCGTCTATACCGGCACGCACGACAACGATACCGTCGTCGGCTGGCACGCGCAGGCTTCCGCCGACGAGCGCGCGCGCGTCGAGGCCGTCTTCGGCGCGATGACCGCGCCGCACGTCACGCTCGCCGAGGCGGCCCTGGCCTCGCCCGGCGTGGCCGCCTTCATCCCCGTCCAGGACCTTCTTGGGCTGGGCGCCGAAGCCCGCTTCAACACCCCGGGTAACCCGCAAGGCAACTGGGGCTGGCGCATGAGCGACCTGCAGCTGACCACGCTGGCGGCGATGGCCGGGGCGTGGCGTCAGCGACTGAAGGCGACCGGCCGGCTCAGCGCGTAAGGCGACGGTACTTCGGGCGACGCGGAGTGTCCGATTCGAGGCCGAGACGCTTGCGCCGGTCTTCGAGGTAATCGCCGTAGTTGCCTTCGTGCCAGACCACCGTGCTGTCGTCTTCGAACGCGAGGATGTGCGTGGCCACGCGGTCGAGGAACCAGCGGTCGTGCGTCACGATCACCGCGCAGCCCGCGAAGCCTTCGAGCGCGTCTTCGAGGGCGCGGATCGTGTTCACGTCGAGGTCGTTGGTCGGCTCGTCGAGCAGGAGGACGTTGGCGCCGGCCTTGATGAGCCGCGCGAGGTGGATGCGGTTGCGTTCGCCGCCCGACATCACGCCGACCTTGCGCTGCTGGACGTCGCCCGTGAAACCGAAGCGCGCCGCGTAGGCGCGGGCCGGGACCATGATCTTGCCGAGGTGGACCATGTCCTGCCCGTCGGAGATCGCGGACCAGAGCGGCGCGTCGGCCGGGAGCGAATCGCGGGACTGGTCGACGTAGGCGATCTTCACCGACTCGCCGACCGTGAGCGAACCCTTGTCCGGCTTCTCCTGGCCCGTGATCATGCGGAAGAGCGTCGTCTTGCCGGCGCCATTGGGGCCGACCACGCCGACGATGCCGCCGGCGGGCAGCGTGAAATTGACCTCATCCATCAGGATGCGGTCGCCATAGCCTTTGGACAGGCCGCGGGCCTCGATGACGGCGCCGCCGAGGCGCGGACCGGGCGGGATCCAGATCTCGGCCGCCTTCTCCTGGAGGTTCTGGTCCTGCGTAAGCATCTGCTCGTAGGCGCGCAGACGGGCCTTGTTCTTGGCCACGCGGGCCTTGGGCGAAGCCGCGGCCCACTCGCGTTCGCGCTCCATCGAGCGGGAACGCGCGGCGGACTGCTTCTCCTCCATCTCAAGGCGCTGCTGCTTCTGCTGGAGCCAAGAGGAATAGTTGCCCTTCCACGGGATGCCGCGGCCGCGGTCGAGCTCGAGAATCCAGCCCGCGACGTTATCGAGGAAGTAGCGGTCGTGCGTGATCGCGATGACCGTGCCCTTATAGCCCTGCAGGTGGCGTTCGAGCCAGGCGACCGTATCGGCGTCAAGGTGGTTGGTCGGCTCGTCGAGCAGGAGGATGTCCGGCTCCATGAGCAGCAGGCGGCAGAGCGCCACGCGGCGTTTCTCGCCGCCGGAGAGCGCGGAGACCACCGCGTCGCCAGGCGGGCAACGCAGGGCTTCCATCGCCATCTCGATGCGGGCGTCGAGGTCCCAGCCGCCGCGCGTGTCGAGGATCGTCTGGATCTCGCCTTGGCGGGCCAGGATGCGTTCCTGCTCCTTCGCGTCATCGGTCTCCGACACCTTCACGAAGGTCTCGTCGTATTCCTCGAGCAGCGCCTTCATCGGGCCGGCGGCCTGCATCACGCATTCCTGGACCGTGAGATGCTCGTCGAGCCGCGGCTCCTGAGCGAGGTAGCCGAGCGTGTAGCCCGGGACTTGGCTGATCGCGCCGTCGAATTCCTTGTCCTCGCCGGCCATGATCTTGAGCAGCGTCGACTTACCCGAGCCGTTGAGGCCGAGGACGCCGATCTTGGCCCCATAGTAGTAGGACAGGGAAATGTCGCGGAAAACGGGTTTCTTTTCGAAGTACTTCGTGACCCCCGTCATCGTGAAGATTACTTTTTCGTCGGCCATGGGGG
This sequence comes from Polynucleobacter meluiroseus, assembly GCA_943323725.2. Taxonomy (GTDB): domain Bacteria; phylum Verrucomicrobiota; class Verrucomicrobiia; order Opitutales; family UBA953; genus UBA953. The sequence goes on from CALPIW020000018.1 coordinate 2,620, forward strand.
AAGGTTCGGAGAAGACCCCCCGGGGGCAAGCGGAACCCTCCGGGCCGGGGGGTCGAGCGCACTTGACATCCCCCCCGGGGTGCCCAAGGTAGGCTTCAGTTCACCTTCACCGAGGTGGGTCCTGCCGGACCCGCTTTTTTTGTCCCCAAATCATTTCACCGAAAACCCGCACCCATCACCATGAGCGTCGATATCAAACCCTTCCTCCAATATCTCGAAAAGGAGAAGAACATCAAAAAAGAAGAGGCCTGCGCCCTTATCGTCGAGGCCATCAAGTCCTCCGTCGAGAAGTCGGTCATGGCCGGCCAGAACGTCGAGGTGAACGCCGACGCCGTCTCGGGCAAGCTCGACGCCTTCGTCGTCCTCCGCGTGACCGACTCCGTGTCGGACCCGCTCCAGGAGATCAACCCCGTCGCCGCCTCCCTCATCCAGCCTGACGTCCAGGTCGGCCAGGAAGTCCGCAAGCCGATCAAGGTCGAGGACCTCGGCCGCATCGCCGCCAAGACCACCCAGCAGCTGCTCAACCAGCGCTTCCGCAAGATCGAGAAGGACCAGGTCTTCCAGGAGTACAAGGACAAGGTCGGCGACATCGTCACCGGCACCGTCCGTCGCACCGAGCGCGGCAACGTCGTGATCGAACTCGGCACCGCCGAAGCCGTCCTCACCCACAAGGAACGCTGCCACGGCGACGAATTCCGCACCGGCGACCGCATCCGCTGCCTCCTCCTCGAGATCCGCGAAGACCCGCAGCGCGGCCGTGAGTTCGTGCTCTCCCGCGCCAACCCGGCGTTCGTCCGCCGCCTCCTCGAGCTCGAGGTCGCCGAGATCGCCGACAAGACCGTCACCATCGCCGCCATGGCCCGCGACCCGGGCTACCGCACCAAGATCGCCGTCGACTCCCGCGACCCCAAGGTCGACCCCGTCGGCGCGTGCGTCGGCGCCCGCGGCGCCCGCGTCCGTAACATCGTCAAGGAACTCGGCGGCGAGAAGATCGACATCATCCGCTACCACGCCGAGCCGCTCAAGCTGCTCGAAGAAGCCATCCGCCCGGCCAAGCCGCGCAACGTCCGCATCGACGAACGTACCCGCTCCATCTTCTTCGAAGTGGACGAGGACGACATGCGCATCGCCATCGGCAGCAAGGGCCGCAACGCCCGCCTGACCTCCAAGCTCATGGGCTGGGGCCTCAACATCCAGAAGGCCACCCACGCCGCCGAAAGCTTCGAAGCCAAGGCCGGCGACGCCGCCGTGCGCATCGCGGACCAGCTCGGCCTCCCGGCCGAACTCATCGCGAAGTTCGTCGGCCTCGGCATCTCCAGCGTCGAAGCCCTCGAAGGCGCGACCGTGGAAGACTTCAAGGAAAGCGGCATCCCGACCGAAGAGGTCGAAGCCGTCCTCGCCGCCTACGCCAAGGGCCGCCGCGCGTAATCCTGCCGCCGTCCACCCTCCCGACATCCTCCGCCCGCGCACATGACCGAGAAGAAGAAATCCGAAGCCAAGAAGCCCGCGACCACGCAGCGTTTCAGCGACGTGGCCAAGGAGCTCGGCATCGAGGTCAAGGCGCTGCTCGCCCTGGTCGACCAGTTCGTGGTCGCCCGCCCTGACTTCAAGGACTACGTCTTCACCGACGGCAAGAAGCCCGCGGCCTCGAGCAACTTCGGCAAGATCTACCGCGAGGAGTTCCTGGCGTTCGCCGCCGACAAGCTCCCGAAGAAGGCCGAGCCGGCCCCGGAACCCGTCCAGCCCGCCGCCGAGGCCCCCAAGGCTCCGGAGCCCGCCAAGCCGGCCGCGCCCGTCGCCCCGGTCGCCAAGCCCGGCACGCCTCCGCCGGTGAGCCTGCCGCCGCGCCCGACCATCTCGGCCACGCCGCCGCCCGCCGCCCGCCCGCCGGTCGCGCCCGTCATCCCGCGTCCGACCATCGCGCCCACGCCGTCCAAGGCCGACCTGCCGCCCGTCGTCATCAGCAGCACGCCGCCGGCCATCCCGGCGCGTCCGGCCAACGTACCGCCCGTCGTCCGCCCGCCAGTCGCTCCCATCGTCAACCGCCCGGCCGCGACCAGCAGCCAGGCCGCCCCGGGCAGCAAGGGCGTCATCACCGTCCGCCCGCCGATCGTCGTGCGTGACTTCGCGATCGCGCTCAACCTCAAGCCCTTCCAGGTCATCGGCAACCTGATGGAACTCAACAAGGTCGTCAGCGTCTCCTCCGTCATCGAGGAAGCCGACGCCCGCAAGGTCGCCGAACGCCACGGTTACACGCTGGAAATCCGCCACCGCGGCGAAGGCGTGCAGCCCGTCAAGAAGGTCGAGAAGCCTTCCGAGGACGATCCGGCGCTCATGACCCCGCGTCCGCCCGTCGTCTGCGTGCTCGGTCACGTCGACCACGGCAAGACCACCCTCCTCGACTTCTTCCGCAAGACCAACGTCGTCTCGGGCGAAGCCGGCGGCATCACCCAGCACATCGGCGCCTACTCCGTCGCCTACCAGGGCGAGAAGCCTGAGTACAAGGGCAAGACCGTCACCTTCCTCGACACTCCCGGCCACGCGGCTTTCGCCAAGATGCGCGAACGCGGCGCTTCGGTGACCGACGTCGCCGTGCTCGTCGTGGCGGCGGACGACGGCTTCATGCCGCAGACCGAGGAAGCCCTCAAGTTCGCGCAGAAGCACGCCAGCGCCATCGTGGCCGCGATCAACAAGGTCGACGCCAAGGGCGCGAACCTCGACCGCGTGAAGCAGCAGATGCAGCAGCGCAACATCACCCCGGAAGACTGGGGTGGCGAGACCATCACCAGCCCCGTGTCGGCGCTCAAGGGCACCGGCATGACCGAGCTCCTCGAATCCATCCTGCTCCAGGCCGAAGTCCTCGACCTCAAGGCCAACGCGAAGTGCCCCGCCCAGGGCGTCGTCATCGAATCGCAGATGGAGACCGGCCGCGGCCCGACCGCCACCGTCATCGTGCAGAAAGGCACGCTCAAGCCCGGTGACTCGTTCGTCTGCGGCGAGACCTGGTGCAAGGTGCGCGCGCTCATGGATGAGCGCGGCAACCGCATGCCCTCCGCTACTCCCGGCGCTCCGGCGCTCGTGCTCGGCTGGGACGCCGTCCCGGCTCCCGGCACCAAGTTCAAGACCGTCAAGAACGACCGCGAAGCCCGCGAGATCGCCGAAGAAGCCGCCCTCGCCGCCCGCAAGGCCGCCGAGGCCGTGCAGCAGGCGCCGAACACCGGGGCCCGCCCTGGCATGTCGGACCTCGAGCGCCTCATGGCCGCCCTCGCCCAGGACAAGGAGAAGATCCTCCGCGTCCTGCTCAAGGCCGACGTCAACGGCACGCTCGAAGCCCTCGAAGGCTGTCTCCGCGACATCAAGTCGGCCAAGGTCCGCCTCGAAGTCGTCGGCGGTTCCGTCGGCCCCGTGACCCAGGGCGACGTCGCCCTGGCCGAAGCCTCCAAGGCCCTCATCGTCGCCTTCGACACCAAGCTCGAGAACGGCGTCCAGCCGCAGCTCAAGCGCACCGGTGTCCGCCTCATCACCCATGACATCATCTACGAGCTGATCACGCTCGTGAAGGACGCCATGACCGAACTCCTGGACCCCGAGGTCCGCGAGAACAAGCTCGGCGCCGCCGAAGTGCGCGCCGTCTTCCCCCTCGGCAAGGAGCACAAGGTCGCGGGTTGCATGGTCACCGAAGGCCTCATCCGCCGCGCCGCCAAGGCGCGCGTGGTCCGCGGCGGCAAGATCATCCACAACGGCCCGGTCGAGACGCTGCGCCGCTTCAAGGACGACGCCTCCGAGGTCAAAGCCGGCTTCGAGTGCGGCATCAAGCTCGGCGGCTACGACGAATACCAGCCCGGCGACATCATCGAAGCCGTCGAGATGGTCCAGACGCGTCCGAGCCTCTAAGTTTCATGTCCCAACGCCAGCTCCGGGTCGCCGAACTCATCCAGCGCGAGGTCTCCTCCGCGCTGCGTCAGTCCTGGCCGACCGAAGCCGCGCTGATCACGATCACCGTCGCGAGCGTCGCCCCCGACCTCCGCCAGTGCCGCATCGGCTATGCCGTCTCCGGCGACGACGCGGAGCGCAAGAAGGCCCGCGCCTTCCTGAAGCGCGTGCGCACGGAACTGCGCGCCACCGTCGGCGGTTTCCTGCAGATGAAGCACACGCCGGACATCCTCTTCACCGAGGATGACATCACCGGCGGCGTGGCGCGCGTGCAGGCCCTGCTGGACGACATGGCCCGCAAGGACCGCGCGGCCAATCCGCCCAAGGCCGACTAGGCCGTCGGCGGACCGACTTCAGGGAAGTCCTTCAACGCTTCGCGGACCACCGTGGCGCGGCGCCGATCACGTCCGTCGCTGTCGAGCTCCTGACCGGCGCGCGCCTGCACGTGGGCGGGCTGGCCTTCGATCATCAGGCGGTCGACGAGGTGGCGGCGCTCCTCCGGCAGGCAGCCCATGTCGCAGGCGAGCCGCAGGTGCGAAAGCATGTTCATCGCTTCCGAACTGGTGAGCAGGCGGGCCGAGCGCAGGACGCCGAGCGAACGGGCGAGACGGTCGACGAACTTCTCGCCTTCTTCCTGCGCGAGCTTGCGGCGGGCGTTCCACTCCTGCTCGACGACGTGTTTGATCCAGCCCCCGAGGTGCTTGAGGATCGCGTCCTCGGAGAGTCCGAGGGTCTGCTGGTTGGAGATCTGGAAGACGTTGCCGGCGGCTTCGGTGCCCTCGCCCAGCCAGCCGCGGACGGCGAGGCCGTCCTGATTGAGCGCACGGGTGACCTTGTCCATGTGGCCGGCCAGGCAGAGGCCGGGGAGATGGACCATGGCCGAGGCGCGCAGGCCCGTGCCGACGTTGGTGGGACAGGCCGTGAGGTAGCCGAGGCGATCCGAGAAAGCCAGCTTGAGCGCGCCGCCGAGGGCGTCGTCGAGCTGTTCGGCGATGTGCCAGGTGCCGCGCAGGTGCCAGCCGGCCTTGACGACCTGGATGCGCAGATGGTCCTCTTCGTTGACCATCACGGAAACGGTCTGATCACGGCTGATGACGGCGGCGCCGCTCTTGCCGGCGGCGAGTTCCTTCGAGACCAGGTGGCGTTCGACGAGCACCGCGCGGTCGCGGTCGCCGAGTTCGCCCATGCGGACCACGTGCCCGCGACGGAACTTCGGCAGCACCTCGAGCGCGGCGACGCAACGGTCGGAGGTCTCCTTGCGTTGCGGCGGCTTGGCCCAGCCGGGAAAAGGCAGACCCTCGAGGTTACGCGCGAGGCGGATGCGCGTGCTCAGCACGACGGCCTGCTGGCCGCCGAGGAGGTGGGTGAGTTCGCTTTCGGCGGCGAGGATGTCTTCGACGGACATGATCAGGAGGCGAGCTGGCGCTCGAGGGCGGCGATCTCGTCGCGCAGGCGCGCGGCGGCTTCAAAGTCTTCGCCGGTGACGGCGGCGGTCATCTCGAGCCGGGCTGCGTCGAGGCGACGACGCAGTTGGGCGAGGGGCACCACGCCGGCGGGGGCCCGACCGACGTGAGCGGGCTCGTGCTGGACCTTGAGGAGAAGTCCATCGAGGGCTTCGCCGAAGGTCTCCCAGCAGGCCGGGCAGCCGAGACGTCCCCGCTTGCGGAGATCGAGATCCGTGTACCCGCAATGCGGGCAGGTCAGGGTCGGCGCGGGCGTCGCGGCCGCCAGCGCATCAGCCAGCTGGAAGACGGCCGGATCGGTGGCCCCGCCCTTCTGGGCGCAGGCTTCGCAAAGATGGACCTTGGTGACCTTCCCGTGGACGACCTGGGAGAGGTGGACCGTGGCGGCCTCCTCGCACAGCGAACACTGGATCGGCTTGGACATCGGCCTTCAGACAATCCCGCCTTGGCCAATTGGCAAGGGCAAGCGGGGAGCGGAGTTTGACTTCGGGGGCGTCGGACGCTTGATGGGAAGGACGTCAGATGTCCTCCAAGCCCCGCATCGTCATCACCGGCCTCGGCCTCACCGCCCCCAACGGGAACTCGCTGGGCGAATTCCGGGCCAACCTGCTCGCCGGCAAGGCCCGCATCGCCGTCATCGACGTCCGGCACATGGGCCGCCATCCGGCGGGCGTCTGCGATTTCGACGCCACCAAGTGGCAGAAGCGGAAGGAAATCCGTAACGGCACCCGCGTCGGCTCCATCTCCATCTTCTGCGCCCGCGAAGCCCTGGGCGACTCCGGCCTCGACTGGGACAAGGTAGATAAGTCCCGCGTCGGCGTCTACCTCGGCATCACCGAGCACGGCAACGTCGAGACCGAGAACGAGATCCACAACATCTCCCAGTTCGGCAACGACACCAAGTATTGGACGCATCACCACAACCCCCGGACCGTGGCGAACAACCCGGCCGGCGAGGTGACGATGAACATGGGCATCACCGGTCCGCACTACACCATCGGCGCCGCCTGCGCCGCGGGCAACGCCGGGCTCATCCAGGCCGCGCAGATGCTCCAGCTCGGCGAGGTCGACATCGCCTTCGCCGGCGGCGTCTCCGAGTCCATCCACACCTTCGGCATCTTCGCCGGCTTCAAGAACCAGGGCGCGCTGGGCGCCCATGAAGACCCGACCAAGGCCTCTCGCCCCTTCGACAAGAACCGCAACGGCATCGTCATCTCCGAAGGCGGCGCCATCTACGTCCTTGAGCGGCTCGACGACGCCCTGGCCCGCGGCGCCCGCATCATCGCCGAGATCGCCGGCTGGTGCATCAACTCCGACGCCACCGACGCCGTCCTGCCCAACCCCGAACGCCAGACCGAGTGCGTCCGCATGGCCCTCCAGCGCGCCGGCATGAAGCCGCAGGACATCCATATCGTCTCCACCCACGCCACCGCCACCGCCTTGGGCGACATCCAGGAGTGCACCGCCTTGCGGACCGTCTTCACCGACTGCCCGGAAACCCGCATCAACAACACCAAGAGCTTCATCGGGCACTGCATGGGCGCCGCCGGGGCGCTGGAACTGGCGGGCAACCTGCCCTCTTTCCACGACCATTGGGTCCATCCGACCATCAATATCGACGAATTAGACCCCGAATGCGCCCTTCCGGGGCTCGTGATCAACCAGCCGGTCAAAGTCGACCGGGTGGATGCCATCCTGAACAACTCCTTCGGCATGCTGGGCATCAATTCTGCCCTTATCGTCAAGAAATATGGGGTTGCCTGACCCGGTTTGGACGTTTGAAACAAAGCCGAAAACATGACTAAGGACGACATCAAGCAGGTGGTTCTCGACATCATCGCCGACATCGCGCCGGACGAGGACCTGACCGCCGTCAAACCGGAGGTCCGCCTCCGCGACCAGCTATCCCTCGATTCGATGGACTTCCTGGATATCGTCATGGAGCTCCGCAAGAAGCATGGCATCGAAGTCCCCGAGGCCGACTACGTCCAGCTGGCGTCCCTCGACTCCTGCGCCGAGTACCTCCATCCGAAGTTCGAGGCCAAGGGCAAGTAAGGCCTTAACCTCAGCCCCCTCTCCAGACCGCCTTTCCGGCGGTCTTTTACTTGGTACGGGCCGACGCCATCGCCGCCGCGTCGTTCTTGATTTGCCGAGCCTCCCCCTCTCCCTACGCTCCCCGACGTGCCCCCCTTCCGTCGCTTCCTTTTCGCCGCGCTCACCTTAGGTGTCCTGCCGGCCTTCGCCGAGACCGTGCAGCTCCGCCGCACCGGCAACGCTAACGTCATCGCGTTCGAATACATCACGCAGGACGAGACGACCATCATGGTCAAGCGCCTCGACGCCGACACGGTGCTCACCTACCGCTGGGAGGACCTCGACCTGGATTGGATCAAGCGGAACAACCCGAAGCTGTGGGCCGAGCGCGAGCTGATGATGGAGGAAAGAAGGCCGACGAAAAAGATGGCGGCCAAGGAAGTCGAAGACCCTTTCGCGCAGCCGACCGTGGCCACCGACGCCAAGTCGCTCGTCAAGAACCTCCTCCTGTCGATGCAGGACGGACTCAAGGGCATGTCCCTTTCCGCCAACCGGCCCGATGTGGTCTGCAACGAATTCCAGCTCGAAGAAAACCTCTTCTGGCTCGGCTTCGATGACCTGAAGCGCGCCAGCCTGCTCTCGGGCAAGCCCGACACCGCGCCTCGCGTGGAGGTGCCGGAGGACGAAACCCAAGCCGGCAGCAACAAGACCAAGGTCAAAGGCAAGACCGTCACGAAGGGCAAGGCACGCTCGCCCGAAAGCCTGGCCGCGGAAGCAGCCGCCAAGAAGGACTTCGAGAGCGAAGCCCGCCCCTACAACGCCCTCGGCTACCTCCGCACGCTCTCGGAGGGCGGCACCAAGGGAAAGCCGATCTGGATGATGTTGCGCCGCTCGGCCGCCGACCGCGAAACGATGAAGGCCATGCTGCTGCAGTATGCGACCCAGGCCGAGGCCTTGGCGGAGAAGCCGGAAGGCAAGGCCAGCAAGACCGACCTCCTCGTGCTCAAGAAGGCCCTCGAGAACTGCGCCGAATCGGTCGGCCGGGTGACCCGCGAGCATATTGCCGTCGAAGCCCGACTGCAGTCGGACTGCCGGACGGTGCTGACGCTGGTCCTGCGCTGACCAAAGAGTCCGGCCGCCTTCCCTGAGGAAGACGGCCGGTTTGAATGGTGGAGCCTATCGGGCTTGAACCGACGACCTCTTGCATGCCATGCAAGCGCTCTACCAACTGAGCTAAGGCCCCGTTAAATGGGAAGGGGAACAAAGATGAGCCCATGCGGAGGGTCAACGCTTTTTTCCCACCCTGCCGAGTCTCTGGTTGCCAATAGCCTTGGGGTGCTTTGCCTTCCCTTCGTGGAAGCGTCCGAAAATCAGCCAGAATCCGCCGAACCAGGCGCCGAAGCCCGTTCGAACACCCAAGGTGGCCGTGGCCAGGGGGGCATCCGCATCGAGAAAGATTTCATCGAATCCCTGCCCGTCGGCGAATGGACCGGCCCGATCGAGCTGATCGAATCCGAGAAGGACGCCGAAAAGGCCATCGCCTCGCTCGCCCGTGACCGCGTCCTAGGCTTCGACACCGAGACCAAGCCCTCCCACACCCGCGGGGAATACAACCTCCCCTCGATCCTGCAGCTGGCCGGCCAGCACCACATCTTCGTCTTCCGCCTCGACCATTGCGGCGGTATCCCCCTCGCCTTCCCGGTGCTCTGCAACGATCGCCAAGCCAAGGTCGGCGTCGCCGTCCGCGACGACGTGAAGAATCTCCGCGCCCGTGCTCCCTTCGAGGACCGGGCGTTCATCGACATCGCCGATCACACCAAGAAGACCGGTCTGGTGAACACCGGCCTGCAGGCCCTCGCCGCGCACTTCCTGCGCCTGCAGATGAAGAAGTCGAAGAAAGTGCAGACCTCCAACTGGGCCAAGCCCTTGGATGAACGCCAGATCCAGTACGCCGCCAACGACGCCTGGTTCAGCCGCGAGCTGTTCCTGAAGCTCGAGCAGGACGGCCTGATCCCTCGGTTCGAATGAACCCGGAAGCCGCCCGCGCCGCCGCCGCGCTGGGGCTCGACGCCACGCGCCGGCACATCTTCCTCTGCGTGAAATCCTCCGAGCAGGCCTGCTGCGGCGGAGAGCTCGCGGCGAAATCCTGGGAACATCTGAAGACGCGGCTCAAACAGCTCGGCCTCTCCGAACACGGCGGCGTCCAGCGCACCAAGGCCGACTGCCTCCGCGTCTGCGCCGACGGTCCGGTCGCCGTCGTCTACCCCGAAGGGGTCTGGTATGGCCGCTGCACGCCGGAGAACCTCGACCGGATCATCGCCGAGCACCTCATCGGCGGTAAGATCGTCGCGGACCTCCGCATCGCGGGGCCTACTTCGCCTTAGTCTCTTTCTTCTTCGGAAGGTCCACCTTCTGCGCGAGCGCGCGCAGCTTGGGATAAAGCTCCGCATACGGCACGTCCTGGACCGCCCCGCCGGATTTCGCCGCCATGGCGGCCGCGACGCCGGCCGACTCGCCAAGGATCATCCAGACGGGCTCCATGCGGATAGAGGTCATGGCGATGTGGCTGGCGGAGACGCAGACGGGGACGAGCAGGTTGGTGCATTGGGCCTTCTTGGGGACGATCGCACGATAGGGAATCCGGTAGATGCCGCGGTGCTCGTCCTCGAGATAGAGCATGGAATAATAGCCACCCATGAGCGCGACCTTATCATCGAGGGCGACGGTCGCATAGGGCCATTCGTCGACGCCATACGAGGAGAGACCGACCGAATCAGCGGGGCTCGTCCGTCCTTCCAGGTCTTTCTGGGTGACGACGTAGTCGGAGACCATGCGGCGGGCCTCGCGGACGTAGAGCTGGTGCGGATAACCTCTCGTGTCATCGAAGGCGCCTTTCTCCAGCCCGGCGCTGAGCGCGATCTCCTTCTGCTTCGCAGGGACGCTGGGGTCGATGCGCAGGAAGTGCGTCATGCCCCGGACGAAGTCCTGCTGTTCCTTCCAGATCCGGGCGCGGGTCGCGTAATCACCGTCCGCATAGCCGGCATTATGACCGTAGTTCGTGGGCGCGAACAACGCGCGCGCGAGGTTGCCTGCCCCGCCGGAATAGACGCGTCCGCCGCTCACCTCCCAGCCGTCGACCTTGCCGCGCATCACGCGTCCGGAAAGGATGTCCACGCCCTGCTGGAAAGCCCGGCGATAGAGTTCGAACTGCTTCGGATCGTAATGCGGCGGCGGCTCGATCGGCAGGCTCTC